>JAJNBK010000095.1 GCA_021155845.1 Nitrososphaeraceae archaeon | reverse complement strand
GCATATGTGCCAAACTACATGAAGAGCTGCTAGATAATATACTTTTTATTAAAAATAAAAAAGTAATTTAACCTAATTAATTGATCAATTGTGTTTAGATTTTAAATAAGCAGATTGCCTTGAAAACTAAAGAAGTCCCAGAATGACAATAATATAAATAAAAATTAAAATACAAACAATCATCAAGGTCTCATACTATACTAACCAAACGTCTTTCCTCTAGCAAACTAGTAGCTTTGTCCGCAGTTTTCTTAGTGGTATCAAAAATAATTTGTGCGTATACACTTCTATTCCCAGTATTACAGCAATCTTTCTAAGGTGGGATTTAAGTATGGTGTAGATTGTAAATGCTGCATCTAACAACATCTCTTCTAAGCCGAAGCAATATCCAGTATTTGAACGGGAGAATTCATGGTAATATATAATCCTCATTTATGTTTATAACAGTCTATCTCATATCATTGAGGAATTATTTTTGAATATAATCTAGTGGATCTAATCCGCTCTAAATACTATTCTCGAAGTATAGCTTTTAATTGTGTGATTTTCCTTAAGTCAATTAACTTTTTTCATCATTGATTGCCTTATTATTATCGATTCTAGAGCTAGTGCTTTTTGGCAAAAAATAATATATAGTTTTTATTAAAATTAAGAATTTGTGATTCTTGTTGCTCTGCTGATACATTTAAACTACATCTAGAATAATTAATGAATAATATTATTCTTCATAACCAAGTATTGAGAAAGCATCAGTCAACGCTGGATAACTAAAAGAGTAAGACAAAAACCATGAAAGAATTTGGATTTACTAATGAAAAATAGTAGGAGCATAGTATACTAGCAACAGTTATAACAATTCTTCATCTATTATTTCAATCTTATCAACATATTGTTGGCAGTGGCATCCTATGATCAGGCATTTTCCAACTAGCATCAATGATTTCATAGTATCAAAATTATTCTTAAATTCATGGGCTAAATGAGTATGATGACACTTAACACAATTCATTCATATAGTATTGTTTATCAGCTATATATGATCTTGGTAATAATCAAATAGGAGATCTTAGACAGAGCGGAATTATAGAAGTAATATTGGAAAAGACAGTCATACACAGAAGCAGACTGCAAGCATAATCTGATGAGAGTAGGTTCAGCTTCTGTGACGACGCTCTTATGGATACAAGTACTTTTAATATTAATAGGAAAATTAGTATCCTAGAAAGATAATACGACTGTTGACGGACGGCCATAAAAATAATTTGTTCTGCAAACAGTCCCTAAACTCCAGCATCTAAAAGAAATAATAAATTGGAGTAGCTTGGATGAGCAGTATTACTTTCAATGATATTTTAAAAATAACATTATAGCGAATTCATAAGTATAAGCATCCTTGTAGCTGATAGAACAAGATTTTAATTTCTCTATTACATTTAGGTCTCTGTTAGCCGTATACATATTGAAGTCATTATGGATAATATGAATATCACTGCTGCTTATTTTCCTACTCTAAACAGCATATAATGCTGCTCATTTTCCAGAAGAAAACGATTGGTTAGCGTTATATGCCTATACTCAGTTACAGATTAGCAATAAATCCCAAAGGTCATAGTCTTTACCAATTGGACCTAGTTAGATATTTTTGATGAATTTACTATTCTTTATATATTGACAAACTTGTAAATGAAGTCTGAACCGTTATGGCGTCTGACAAACAAAGCTTTCAAAACTCTATATTAGTAGTTGACGATGAATTTGACATTGTTACTCTTATTAAACGATCTCTGCAAAATCATGGCTTCGATACCTTGGGCTTTACAGACCCATTAATAGCATTAGAACATTTTCAAAATAATTCTAAAAGTTTTGTTATGGTTATATCGGATATCAGGATGCCGTCAATGAATGGCTATGAATTCATAAGGAAGATCAAAGCAATACATCCAACAATTAAAACCATCTTAATATCAGCATTTGAAATCAATAAAAATGAGTTTTCTAAAGTTATGCCATCTGTTAAGATAGACGGCTTTATAGCAAAACCCATATCACTAAAAGAGTTAGTAAATATCGTTGAAAAGATCCTAAAAAAGAAGAAGAGAAAGGCGAAAAACATTAGAAAAAATACCTCTGCTTCCTTAAGGAAAAATCTATAACCATTTTTTGCAGTTAGTAAGATAATGTTCTTGAAAAGACCAACTCTTACTCTGGATTAGAAACCTTCATGACTTTGAGAGCTCCAGCACTAAACTGAAACTAATAAATGCTCTCTCTCAAGGGCCAATTATCCGCTGACGGTGTATCAGATAAGGCACATGCAAAATCATACCAACCTGTGTTATTCTCTTTGATGAATATTGTAGAATCTCAGAAACTATAGTCAAAATGCAAGTAGTACACAACTGAACACATAGATTTTTGCTACAATAAGTAACGTAACTAAGAAGATATCTGATGCATTATTGTCAAGATTTCTTGTTTATTATTTGCACAAATACTCTATGATGTATATCAATTTGTAATATCAAATGAAATTGTTAACAGATTATAAACATGTCAAAAAAACACAACCAAAGCAAAAATCAAGCACGTATTGAAGAAGATGCACCAATTCAAAACATTAGAATGCGATTAAATATTTCATACAATGGCCAGAAACCACACAGACGTACAATTATTGGTCAGAAGTACAGTGAGTAACAAGGAAGGAAGAGAGTAGACCTTCAGTTTATAGTGATTATTATAATAATTATATAAGATCATAGATAAAAAAGGCAAATAACTAGTATCCTTTTTATGCTATTAAGTTATTCTTAAAATGTGGAAGAAGAAGAAGGAGGAGGAAGAGTAGGAGACAAGGATCAAAATCGTATAGTATGTGACTATTGTGGTAAAGAATTTGACAGTACTGATAAATTTAGGATACATATAGATCAGATGCACAGTAGCAGTGATTTATTTCACTAAATTAAAAGTAATTTTGATATTATCCTAATCATAAAAGGAAAGATTGTTAATCTTTGATGACGGTTTGCTCCAGAGTTTAATGGTATTATCTTATGATACGCATATTTTCTAAAGAATCCTTCAATTAGCTAACTTGCAAATTTTCCATACGTACTAAAAGTATTGTCTTTCTATTTTCTATTCTTTTCTTATTAATTTGCTACAAAAGAGTAATTCATAGTAGCATATTCCACCTACTACTAGCAGTTATCTGCATTTATCATCATCATCACAAAACTAGTGATGTTGTATGCTTTACTTGATCTCCTTCTTTATACATTTTCTTGTTGTAATATCTTAGATTATACAATACTATTTTCTAACGCTGTAGAAGATGTGGTTTGATTTTGTTAATGCCGTCAAGATTAATGGAGCTCGTAGCGCTAGTGCTATATTAATCTAAAATGTAGATTATTATTAATAACAAACACGAGAACTAAAGGTTTTCTCAATACTCTTTTTAATAACAGGAACTAGTTCATAGCGATAAGATTGACAAGCCATCGAAGAGATTGTTAAGAACAAAAAGATTGAAAGCAGAAGTATTCTTTTCTAGGATTGATGTATTTATTTTTTATATACTCATAAACCAAAAAAATAAACGTAGGTTTCTTTCTGTATATACATAATCATAGCAAATCTTACGATCATCTTCTTTTACTTGTCATCACGTGTTAGAGTTATTAGTGTATCTGGAGGATAAAGTTCCATTTTCTCTTTGATTTGCTTGGATGTAATCCTCTCCAATACAGTCATAGACATCAAAATTGCACCAAGCAATATCATTTTTAATACCGACATTCTCACACCATGCAATGTATTTTCTCAATTCTAACACAACTTCTGATATCTCCAGACTTTATCCTTTTCCATACTGCATTAGCTGTGGCTTTTGCAATTTCTTCATTGATATTCTGACGCTTAAGTACTTTCACAGTAATCTCATAAAATTGCTCGTATGTGTATGGTTTGAATTTTATTGGAAAAAATCTGGATTTTAATGGTCGAGTAATATTCGTTATATTATTACTACTTGCGAATACCCATGTCTTCATCTGTATTGTTCTTGTCTTTCCATGTTTTGTTTCTGAAACTATTCCTGTCTCCATTAGATTAAGCAAGAAGGTTTGGTCTTTAGTTGACATTTTATCAATTTCATCTATCAGTAGATACTTTGGTTCATTGTTAAAGATATAATCAATCATCCCTGCTTTTGTACTGTTACCACCATCTGTAAAATAAGAATTTTGTAATTGTGTTAAAGTCCTCATAAATAGTGTCTTAGCTGATGCTGGTGGACCAATAAGCAGTATATGAACTGGGTCATTTGCATTTATAGCCATTCTAAATAATCGCTTGATATCGTCATAACCAATAATATCTTCGAAAAGTTTGTCTTTTTCTTCTTGTTGTTTTTCTGATAGTTTTTTGTTATTACTATTATTACTATTACTATTATTATTAGCAGTTAATAGGACCACCGTATCTAAGGTAGTAGTAATTGTTTCCTTGGTTTTAGATAACCATTTGCGCAAATTCATTTTTGTATTACCATTTGTAGACTTGATAAAAACAAAAGAAAGGGAATAACTGTCAATTTCCACTAACAAAACAGTGATAGATTGACGACGCTGAGTTATTCTCTCTTAACCAGTATATAATGTGGTATATTAGATATTGTTGCAGGATATGATGTTTTATACTCCCATCCTAGATATAGTAACTTCTTTGCTTGTTCAACGTCTGTAACTGTCGCTATATCTATGATTCGTTTACGTTTGGATATGCTACTAGGTTTATTTTCATTCTGAGCTGCAGCAGCAGTATAATCATTAATATTATTGTTGTTCTGAACAAATTTGTGTTTGTGCTCTAGACCATTTTCATCTATCAGTTTCCATCTAATTTTTCCCGTTACAGGATCTTCTCCTATTTTTTCAAAGGCAATTAGCTGATTAGGAAATCCTGCTGCCTTACATTTGTTGCATTCTTGCATCTTTTTTTGCTGCGGTTTGGATGCTTCCGCTTGAATTGATGTTGTTGACATAGGAACTTAGTATTTTGCAAAATCTCCTAATAATATATGATGAACTATAAGGAGAGGGAGGGTGGAAAAGTGTATTTGCCATGCTCTACTATTCCTTTTTGCTAATAAATCTCACATCTGGAGTTGCTCTGTTATTATAAATATAATAGACAATCACCATTTTTTGTACATTTAATCTTGCAGACTTTATTTTGTCAAGAGGGGGCGCACTAACTATTATCTAAAATTGTGCTGTGGCTTGAAGACATAGATCTTATGAATGTACATAGGAGGAAGGATCCTACTACAACAATTTAATTTGCATTATTATAGAATACATGACGATATATGCCATCAAATTGTATTCTAATATTCAATGAAATAGAGCAAACCCTGAGTTCTCACTAACTGCTTCAAATTGGATGATTAGCGCAATGTTAGACAAATTCTGTGGAGCATCTACGAGGGGTATTTGTTCAATCATAATAAAATACTTTTTCCAATATAATAAATGGATTCTAAATTAGTCTTTAAGAGATAACAAGAAAAATACTGTAGTATCAATCTAAAAAATCACTAATCGTCCTCTGTTTATCTTCTAACGAAGACGGAGGAGAAGTATCGGCATAGATATGTTGTTCTTTTATTTTGTTAGTATTTATCCAATGGATCTCAGGTAAACCAATTATTTTTCTAAACATGCTTGCAGTTGCTGGTCCAAATCCAGCATAGTGATTGTTTGCTGTTACTATTGCAAGGTTGAGTTTCGTATCTTCTTTTTGAACCCTCAAAAGCTGTCGTGACCATTTTCGCATTTCAGAAGTTCTGTCCTTTTGTATTCTTCCAAAGTTTTTCTCCTGTATGGTTCTATCTCCAATGAATCTTATATACAAAAAATCTGAAGTAACTATAGGAGGTATACGTATACCTACAAGTTGACTCCATACCATACACAAATTATTATTGGCAAAGAAGTTATATGCCAAATCCTGGAACCAACTATGATTTCTTATTTCTACCGCGTATCTGAATCTTTTATCTAATATAGGTATTATCTCCCTTAGTCTTTGTAATCCCTCAGTTATCTCTAATGATGGAGGCAATTGAATCAATAGAGCGAGAATTTTATCATGCAGAGGTTCCATTGCTTTCAAAAATAGACTTAATTGATTATCTACATTCTTCAGACGTTTTTCATGTGTTATAATCTTTGGAAATTTAGCAGTAAATCTAAAGTTACTAGGAGTTATTTTAGACCAATTTTTAACCGTAAAGATGTTAGGTATGCGATAGAAGGAAGAATCTATCTCTACATAATCAAAAACTTTGGAGTAATATTCTAACCATTTAGAGTTATCCATATTGGAAGGATAGAATGGTCCTTGCCAAGCAGTATAACTCCACCCAGAGCAGCCTACATAGAACTTCAAGGAGTATTACATCATGGATATGTATATCTGTTATAATGAATAAATCTTTATCTAATTACATTAGTCGACTCAAAATTACAACTCAAGACTGTTTTAGAAGAGGAGAGAGAATATAGTTACTTGTGGTCATGTCATCGCTGCATTTTACCATAATCCCATGTAGAAAAGAACTTCGGACTAATTTCAATAACTACAATTTCTCCCTTCTTTGAACGATCTGATATCATTTTTGCTACTGGGTGATCGAGTGTACCAAGGTACTTCATACTAATTCTATCTCCTTGTGGAAGGATTCTATTTGGATCTTCTACTATAGTCGCAATACCTCTACCTTTGACTCCCTTATAGGGAAGATTCTCATCATCTATAGAAAAATAAATACTTGGTTTATTCCGGAGATTTTGAGTTTTCTTGGCTAATTTAGATGTGGTTATTGAGAGTTTTTCTCCATTTTTATCATAGTAAAACCAGACGGGTTGGATATTAGGTTCACCGTGTTCATCGATGGTTGCCATCTGCAAATTCAATTTACTTTCGAGGAATCTCTCGACCTCTTCCCTGGTCATACCAGGAATCTCGGAAGTGGCATTAACGATTTTCATAATACTTCAATGACATACCAACAGAAAAGAGTTTCTTCCTCCTCTTCCTTCTTCTTCCACACAAACTATTCACTTATTGCTTTTGGAAATGTAAATCTGACTCTAGATATAAGTTGATGTATTGCAATTGCAACTACTATACTTTTTCTCCCTTGCAATTTTTTAAAGGACAGTCTTTATAGTATTGCCCATGAGTAAATCAAACGGACCGGAAGTGGAGGACGAGGCTGGAAGTCGAGTGGTGCTTTTCGTCTACCGAACACCAAAAAAGAACCATGATGCGATGATACGAGTCAATAAACAATCTGTTGATCTGTTTAGGAAGTTTGGAGTTCGCTTGGAACCCTTTCAGCTCACTAGTACCGAGGCCATGATGGACTTTACCAACATAGCCAAAGCTGTCTCGGCTAACCAAGACGAGGAGGAGGTTTGGTTGGAGTTACAGTTCTACAGAGATCAAAAGCATCTGGAAAATGTCATGGCGAAGATGGAACATGATGAAATCGGGCCTCAACTTTTCCGAGAGTTTATGGGTTTAGTCACCCCAGGATCCGGCGTCATCATGGGGGATTTCAGCAGCATCAAGCCGTAGACAATTGAAGGAGATCAACATGTAAAGCGATAAAGATGGGGCCGCAAACATCGCAGTGAAGAATTTGGAAACGGCCAGGAAATTCTATGAAGACATGCTCGGCCTGACACAGGTTGGCGCTGAAGACCAGGAACTGATCGTCTTCAGGAACGGAAACTCCACGATCAACATCTATCACTCGCAATACGCCGGAACCAACCAGGCCACGGGAGTGACGTGGGTGGTAGGCGAGAACGTGGAAGATGTCGTGGGGGCGCTCACATATATATTACATTCATAAAAATGAAATTTTGCCATTTATTTACGGATGTCAATAACCTAGACTTTTATCAATTTAGAAAATTTCATCTCTAGTCCACCTTTGGATCTCGTAGATAATTCATAAACTTCGTCTTTTGTAAGTGGAATTAGTGAGATATTATTCTCATCAGAACAAATAGGACATGTATTGACAATTTGTTCTTGCTTTTTATCCGATTTGAAAATAGTTGCACTCCAAAAACATGATTCACAGAGTGCAAAATGGCGGTTAGTGGTATAGATGTTGTATTCTACGCTTTGAATTACTTTACCAAATGTAATCATATAGACTATGTAGATCTATATTGAGGACTAGTACTATAAGTGTTTTATATCGGATAAGTTTTTTTATTCTTCAAATCCAACTAGTAATACATGGTAGTTGACTTGAATTCTTCATAGAATAGATAATAAATGATAACCCTACCCCTAATCCACTTCATTCTATTATTCTATGAAGTATCTCAATCAACTCAATCTTTTTTTTCAAAAGTTTCTGATAACAGAACTAGGTATGGTAGCAATAGAAATCAAGACAGTATTACTCGTGAGATAACAAAGGTAAAGTAACAAATTACTAGTAACAGTATTTTTTAGATTGCATAGTGTTCATATAAAGAACATCTATATT
>JAJNBK010000094.1 GCA_021155845.1 Nitrososphaeraceae archaeon | reverse complement strand
TAGAACTACTATTCTGCTAATTTATAAGCTACGAGTTTATTATCTTGCATTATAGGTATTATAACCATATTTTGACCTAAGACGAACGCTAGGTCAGCACTTCCTTGCTTTCCTAAATCAATCAAAGTTCCATATCCTGTTCCATCGGCGTTAACAATATAGACCTTTCCTGCAGGATTATCAGTGACATAGTAATGTTTTCCAGTAGTAGCATCAAGTTCAATCCCATCTAGAATACCAATAGGGGACGTTGTTCCTTCTCTTCCTAAGTTACTGATAGTACGATTTTGTAAATTAACTATTTTTATACTTCCCCCAGGTTTTTTGGGATCTGCTCCATCGGAAGCAACGATTAATGTATTATTTTTATTATTAAAGTACAAACCATTAGGGGCGTCTAATTTTGGGCTTTGTAACCAGATTTGTAAAGATGCACTGATGTTATTGTTATTGTTATTTATGAGATTCCTGTCTAGTATATAGATACTGTTAGTACGAGTGTCCGCTACATAGATATTCCCTCTATTATCTACTGCAACATCATACAATTTACTATTGTTATAAATGGCCATACCTTTTGGAGCATCTAGTCCAGTTATCCAGTTCAATTCAGTTATGCTCCCATTTGAAAGAGAGATCCTAGAGATGAATCCTTTCTGATCTTTTTGGTCTGGTTTTCCATCTATATTAGAAACGAATAAGGTATCCTGTTTGGGCGCATACACTACTGATTCAGGAGTCTTCAATTCAGCTAATGTTTCCCAGTATATATTGCCGTTCCTGATATTACTATTAAAAGTAGAGTAAGGACTAAGGATTTCATTGAAAGTCTTCTATTATTTGAAATCATCCTATTTCGTCATCTAATGTATAAAATAATTAATAAAGATCTTTAAACTATTAGTACACTAAGGACTAAGTGGATCAATAGATCCTTTAACAAAGCAGTGAAGATAATGATACCAAAGCATAGAACATTCCCTGCCCTTCCTCATATTGAGCACAACAAAAAAATCCTGCTCAATATTTGATAGATAATGATAGTTCAATCTTTTTGTCATTTCTTTTTCTCTTTTTTATCAGATATAATGTATCCAGATACCAGGATTTAGCTCATTACTTGTTAGCGTCAAATAACTCTGAGACTTCTCCAGATACATTCCTTAAAACACTAGCTGTTCTGTCTACAAATGTTTGCGCTGCTTGTCCTGTCTGATTAACAATTGATTCACCAGTTTGAGAAGCATTATCTCCAGCCAGTGAAGCATTATTACTTACATTTTCTGTCATATTGGTTGTGTTTAGAGATGGAGGTAGTGATGTTATTTCTGTTGCTTCTTCTCTGACAGTCGCTATATCTCCTTGTCCCATTTGAGTACCTATAATTTCTATAACTCTATCGACATATCATCTTTTACTAATATATCTAATTATGCTTACAGAGTCTTAAAGCTGTGTTTATCACTTGATGCCAATTTGTTTTGTCATCATTGCTATCTCTTACTTACCTCTGGTCTCATGTATTTTCAACTGTTACCACTGTACAGTAATTGAATTCAGTGTATCCAGTAATAATATTGTCATATATGTACTAAATATGGAAGTTGAATTTCTTTAGAAAATATCTTCTCCAAGTAAATAGCTGATAGAAGGTTTCAATATCATCATTAGGATATGCTAAAGGAATCTTTATCTTTTGCTACTCAAATTTCTTATGTGATTTAGTTCGCTCCCTTTACATACAGGGAGTCACCTCCACAATATAGCATTTTGCCAGTGTTTTCTCCTTTAAATAGCGCCAAGAAAGCTTTAGGTGCATTTTCTAAACCTTCAAACACCGTTTCATTCCATTTTATCTTTCCTTCACTAATCCATTTGGACATATCAGCATAAAACTCATTTAGCATATTGTAATGATCTCTAACAATAAATCCCTGAAGCTTAAGTCGATTAGTTACAGCTAAAAAGAGATTAGAAGGTCCTGCAGGAAGAGAGGAGAGATTATACTGTGATATCATTCCACAAAGTACAATTCTACCAAATACTTTCATATTATCAATGGCTGCCTCTAAATGCTTTCCACCAACATTATCAAAATAGATATCAATCCCATTCGGGCAAGCCTTTCTTAACTCAGATGAAATGTTATTTTCTCCTACTTCTTTGTAGTTAAAAGCATAATCTATTCCAGCTTGATCAAGTAGCCATTTTACCTTTTCTTGTGAGCCAACACTTCCTGCAACACGAAAGCCCTTTATCTTTGCTATTTGGCATGCTACAGAACCTACTGCTCCTGATGCTGCAGAGACAAATATAGTATTACTATCACCATCATCGCCCTTTAGTTCAGCAATTTTTAAAAGTCCAACATAAGCCGTAAGACCTGTCATACCCAATATACCCAAATACCATTGGGTTGGTGCCATCTTTGGGTCAATCTTCATAACGTCGTTACTATCATTAGAGAGCCAGTATTCTCTCCAACCAAAATTTCCTAGAACATATTCACCTACTTCAAATTGATTATTTTTAGATTTTATAATTTGGCCTACGCATCCACCTTCAAGAGGTTTTCCTAATTGAAATGAAGGTATGTAGCTTTTAGTTTCTTTCATACGTCCACGCATATAGTACTAAGAATTCACCATCTTTTAGATCTGAAACATTTACTTTAACAAGCTCAAAGTTACTTTCAGTAGGCATTCCTACTGGACGTTGCTTTAAATGAATCTCATGGCTAACAAGTCTTTCTTCTTCTACTACCATATATATTTTCATTAAATAAAGGAAGGAAAACATATATCAAATTACCGAGCATGCATTGAATAATATTATATACGTAATGACATAACGGCCGATGTTCAATTGATGATGCATCATATATCAGTTTCAAACAATGATTGGGATAATAAGGTACTACTTTTCTAGGCTATGTTAAATAATGAAATTATGTGAAATTCCAGCTAATCTTATGTATTAATATATACATACTCCTAGAAAGGAAGCTTTATGCGTTTTCAATTTTTTTTATATTTCTCCAGCTCCTGCAAATTACTGAAGTTGCCTCCAGTACGTCCGAACCTCCGGGAAATGCGGCATTATTATTATCATTCAACTGGAGGCACGGACTCACATCGAAGGTTAGTTCCTTATTGTAATAGTTGTAGTTAATTCAAAACTATAGTTTCTTCTTATTTACTATTAGATCTAATCAAAATGTAATATTTTGTAAAAACTATGAAGTTATGATGGAAAGGGCTCGGAGGGATTTGAACCTTGCTGGTAGAAGAAGGGTTCAGCGACCATCATTTTTGTAAGATAATTCAGATAGGTAAGGCTTTGATTGAAATAGCATTATAGGGCTATGGGAAAAACCTTCATTTTAAATGATTGTCTTATATATGTAAGTAAATATAATATTATCTCAAATAGCCTTTGATCATAAGTGATATTGCATGGTTTGTATCTGTGATAATACTATCAACGGGAGTAACTGCAGTACTTCTTTATTTTTTTAGGCAGAGGCTATATAATAATAACCAAAATGATAATAACTAATATCACTATTGATTTGCTTACAAGAATTATTTCTTTTAATATCTACATGCCTTTTTTGTGCCGTGCTGCCGAGATAATAACATATCCTAGACCTACAGCCAATCCGAATGCTAGCGGTATAAATACTGCTCCTCCTTCCCAATTCAGTGCCTGTTGAATGAGAGCGTCAAACATTATATAACAATCTCATTGCGCTCTAAAGAATATTGCTTAACTATGTTAATTTACATCTTGCAAATACGAAGTCTCTCTTCGATAAATAGTTCTGAAATTTGATATATATATATATATATAGAATGTGATTGCTAAAGTTGCTGCTGGCTAAGCCTATTCAAAAACTTATCAAACTCCTTTTCAAAATACTCTAACAATACCTTTTTATTTTCTGGATGTTGTCTCATACACTTAGCAATGCAGCAGAAGCGTGGCCAAATGATGCTTTGTATACTCCAAAAATTGTCATTATCTCTCTGTTTAACTCCTTCACTTTCTTTTCATCTTGTTCTCCTGCTATGCGACTACTACTACTATGTCTGCTACTATTACCACCTGTATTATCAGCGATCATAACTAATTATTAGTGTATCTTATAGTATTTTTACCTAATACCTTATGAAACAAGAAGAAGAAGAACCTATTCATATATTGCATACAATATATGAGTATATGAATCAGTTCAAAAGTGCGGTATTTAGAAGTTGATGTATCAAAAATAGCATAGTTACTTTCATAAGCCAGTGCCATTTATGATGGTGAAATGATTCCTCAACTTGTAAATTCAATGCTGCGTAATCATCATCATAGTACAAAAATAATTATAAACCTATTAGAGTGTGACCCCTTCAGAAGTTAATTATGTGATGAGACAATTAAAAACTACAGGAATTCCTCTTAGCTAATAGTTTTCCCTTGTCTTCTTCTTATTGATATGGTTAAAGTCAACCCGTATTTTATTATATAGGTTAATGATGACGGATGCAAAAGCCATTACTGAAAAAATACTATCACGCTCATAAATGCTATTGCTTTGAGTTTAATTATTCATCTGGATCAGATCAAAAAATAGGGTTTATTTATTCTGCTGCCTGTGCTATTTTACCGAGTGCCTCCTCTGTTGTTATCATAAAGTTATCTTTGCAAAATCCCTAACCAGAATAGGGGATACTAAATAGATCTAGATTCCATAAAATATCGACCTTAGTTTTATTATCATATAATGGAGTTGATGAAATTACTTTACTTCCTATACCGGGCCTTCCGTGATATTTGTTTGTATTACCATTTGTTCTGGATTCACAGTCACAAACTGATGAGTTTTAGCATCCAGGGGACCTGCCCTAACTGTGACATCTTTTTCGATTATGTTATCTGTCCTTGTGGATTTTTTTGAAGTTTTTAGATATAGGTCAATATTTTATCTCACCTGTGGTATTTGCCATGCTGTTGTTGTCATAACAACAGAAGCTATTGCTATCGCCACTGAGATAGCTGGTAGTGCTTTCCTACTTACAATTTTTTTTATATTTGTCGTTCTTATCATTTTGATAAAAAGAACTAAATTTTCTTATAACCTTCGACTTGGTAAAATTAGAAGAGTATTAAGTGCATAACTAAGTTAGATTTTATTAACTGACTTAGTTGTCTATTACTACTAGACTTAAATATCAACACTGGTAGTAATAGAGATATGATGAAAACAACAAACTATTCAAACTACTGAGGGCGACGGCTTTATTGTTCATAGATCTTTTCCTACTCAAACCCTTTCAGAATTTGACCCTTTTCTACTCCTAGATGAAATAGGTTCTCTAGACTTATCTTCAGGAGAAGCAAAAGGAGCACCAAACCATCCGCATAGAGGTTTTGAAACTGTTACCTATATGCTTGATGGTAGGTTTGAACATAAGGATTCACAAGGACATGCAGGAAAGCTTGGTTCGGGAGATGTCCAATGGATGACTGCAGGAGCTGGAGTAGTACACTCAGAAATGCCAGAGAGAGAGTTTGCACGTAATGGAGGAAGATTACATGGGTTTCAGCTTTGGGTCAATCTACCAAAACGAGACAAGATGATGAAACCTCATTACCAAGAGATTTCATCTTCCAAGATACCTTTTGTAAATACCGATGATGGCCTTGTTACTGCCAAAGTCATTGCAGGGAAAGTATTAGGCGTTAGTGCAGTAATAGAGACACGAATTCCAATTATGTACGTGCATTTCACTTTGCAACCTGGTGCAAGTATAATACAACCAGTACCAAAGGAATATAACACATTTGCATATGTAATTGGCGGTCGGGGGATGTTTGGGACAACAAACAATAAGCAAGAAGAAGAGATAGATAGAGGCCAGCTGGTCATCTTTGAAAAAGATGGAGAACAAATAGTGATTAGAGCACCCAAAAATTCAAAATCTCCATTAGACATACTACTTATTGGCGGCACACCATTAAATGAATCAATAGCAAGATATGGTCCATTTGTTATGAATACTAAAGAAGAGATTTTTCAAGCAGTAGAAGATTATCGTAATGGCAAGATGGGAGAAATTAACTTCTAAAGTGGGTCCAATCCTCAGAAATAGGCCCTTATTTTGTATATGACTACGGATATATACATAATTAACAATAAAGAGATAATATTCTACTATTAATTCAGACTCGATCTTTTCTAATTCTTTGATGACTATGAAAAATTTGATGTCGTAGATCTGTTAATTAATCGTTGAAATGACAGCTAATTCTCTCTCTTGACTACACACAGGTTCTTATGTGGATGAGCCCTACATGTAAGTGGATTCAGATAACAATTCAAAAATTAATTATAGGAATTCCTATATTAGAAAATAAATAACTTCGTTACTGTTAATTGGAAACGTAGTTTAAGAGTAGAGTTTATGATAATACCAATTATTTAGGCATCTACAAATAAAGTATCCTCATATAGTTTCAACCTTGCTGGTAGATGGGTTCAGTTGTCTGGTACCTGCTATGGAACCTCTTATGAAATAATGTTTTGAACTGTTTAATGACACTCAAGGGTCTTCTTATTCCTGCGAATATTCTGGACTTTTTTACTCAAGGGTCTTCTTATTCCTGCGAATATTCTGGACTTTTTTGACGTTTTAGAAGTGATAATAAAGAGTCTCTTTTTGTCATCGTCATATTCGAACGATAGAGGATAATATTAGGATCGCCGACTTCATCAATGGTAGCCAACTGTAAGTTTAATCTGCTTTCAAGGAACCTAAAGTTTCTTTCTCAGTCATATCTAAGGATGTACCCATGGCACCAATAATCTTCATTACATAGCTCACGTTACTACTATCTATCTTATAGATTTACATGACTAGAATATACATGTCACTTACGATAGAAGCAATATCATAGATAAGGATAGGGAAAGACGGAATACTCTACATAACTTGACCATTTGTGATACTTACAGGAAACAAATGAGTACAATTGAGAATAGAATGTCAGAAATGTAGTTAGGTAATCCTATCAACTTTTTATCATGTTCAGACATTAATTCATTTAATTAAAAATGGAAAAAGTTACAGATACAAATCCTAAAAAAGGAAAAGAGGAAGTAGAATCAAAAGTAAAACCAGAAACAGAAACAACCGGTATCAGAGTTGTCAGAGAAGCATTTGAAGCTCTTAACACTGGAGATGTGAGCAGAGTTCATGAATTCATAAGTCCTGAATACTTTAATCATGAATCACAAGTAGATCCAGTCAGGTCAACGCTAAGAGGACCCGAAGAGTTTATAGATACTGTCAAGAATCTACGAAGTGCTTTTGCTGATCTTCATTATAAAGAACAAGAAACCATTGCATCAGGCGATAAGGTTATATCGATATTGAATGTAACTGGAAAACACGTAGGAAACTTTTTTGGCATTGCTCCTCCAACAGGACATAATGTATCTTATCAAGCAGTACATATCCACATAATTGGCGAAGATGGAAAAATAGTAGAACACAAAGCAATTCGTGATGACCTTAAATTCATGATGCAACTTGGTATAGTGGGTCCAAGCTCTATACAATATGAACCATTGTTCCAAGCTTGGAAGGGCTTTATGCAGTCACAAATGTCTCAGCTGCCAACCTCAAAATCATTTACTGATGATGAAACTGCAGTACGTTCTCTTTATTTCCAAATGATCGATGGCTGGAACAAAGGCAGTGGGGATGCCTTTGCTGCTCCGTTCGCTGAGGACGGTGATCTTGTCGGCTTTGATGGTATGCATCTCAAAGGGTGTCAGGAAATAGCATCATTTCATCAACAGCTCTTTGACACATTCGTTAAAGGCAGTCGTCTGGTAGGAAAGATTAGAAGTGTGCGGTTTCTTACTCCAGATGTAGCCATAATGCATATAGTTGGTGGGACCATTATGGCCGGGCAAACAGATATTGAACCTGAGCGAAATTCAATCCATACACTTGTAGCCATGAGAGGTAGTGATGGTAAATGGCGGCTTGCTGCATTTCAGAATACACGAGCTCAGTATATTGGAAGACCAGATATGTCTCAGGCACTGACAGAGGAGCTTAGGAAGGAGATCTAATCAAGCAGTATCTCTAAATGTTACCGACCGATGGTTGCATCTTGTATTGTTTTACCTTTTATTCTCATCACTGCCTACTATATTCTATATTGATACCTTCAATATTCTATATTATAAGGTTCACACCTTCGTCGTTGCTAGTTGATTTCTTTTCTTGACCTTTGATGTATTGCAACTACTATTACTCCCTTGCATATTTTTAGATTACACTCTTTATAGTATTGCTCATGAGCAAATCAAACACGTAACAGAACTAGAGGAATGGATTGGAAGTGAGGTCGATCAATTCGTCTCACGAGTACAAAAAAAAGAACCATGACGCGGTGATGCGGCTCAATAAACAATTTGCTGACATAATTAGGGAATACGGGGCTTGGCATTCATTCTTCCAGCTAAACAATATCGAGGTACCCATGGAGGGTCTTACGAACATAGCTAAAGCTGTCTCGGCCAACCGAGACGAGGAGGTTTGGCTGGAGTTAATTTTCTATAGAGATCGTAAGCACCGGGATGACGTCTGCGCAAAGATGCAAAATGATGAAAGTTGCGGTTCACTTTTCCGACATTTCATGGATCTCGTCACTCCAGGTACCAGCTGCATAATTGGGGAGTTCACCCCCACATCAAGATATAGAGTGACTTTTAACGCAATATTGTTTTCAAACTAACCTTTTTCTCTTTTATTGACATAAAAAACCACCTTAGGTTCTAACTCATCAGACACTTTGATTTTCTACACTTTTTTAGCGGTATTGTCGATCATGAGTAAGGTTCCAATCATATAAGAGTAAAACAAGATCCTCAGAGGTTAAAATACTAATAATGCTATAATATCATTGTGAATAAAAGAAAATTTATAGGAAGTCGTGGCGGAAACTGCGAATGTATCTGTCACAAAAGAGTAAGCACTAACGATTATTGCGGCTATTGTTCTGGATCTCATTTTAGAACAAGACGCTTTTAGATACAAACGGTGTCCTCTCGGATACTACTACCTTGTAGTTGACTATTCTGAAAAAATCTTGGTTGCCAGAGCATTTTTTTATGATAAGCTATAATATCACATTGTTTTTACTGCATCCTTATGGTCTTGCATGATACATTTAGCTCTTGGAAACACTTCTCTTTTCAATACGTCCCACTCAATAGATATTCTTCCTGGACCTGTCAATAAGAGACTTGTACATATCGCCGTTAACAGCAAAGTGAGTTCATATCCTCTTACAAAGCCTTGAGATAACCCGACAACAAGAGTAGCACCGATCATTTCTATTACAAAAAGGGCAGCAGTTATTCTTGTTACCACCTCTACAAGCAGAAATATTCCACCGATAACTTCTAATAGACCGATGGGGAGGGCCAGTTCAGGAGGAAGGCCAAATTGCTGAAAAAAGCCTTGAGTAACTGCAATGTTTTCAAACTTTGGTAATCCAGCTACTATAAACGCAATTCCGGCCAGAATCCTTATCACAAGAGGTCCAAACATCAGTAACCTTCTTGGGGTCATCTCGCTATGGTAAAATCAGCTCGCTGACTAAATAAGTTATGGTACAACTAATCGAAGTCGAGCAACGTTTTGGAAATGGGCTATGATGAAATCAAAGGTTAAGGAAATGGCAGTGTAAAACTAATATCAACGGTCATATGAAAGCAAACTTATTTTGGCGCAAGAGGAGCAACTCGAAGTCAGGTTGCCCGTGAATTTTAGTTATAGATGATAGATGGGTGATGTACTCTTAATGTGTGACCTCAAAATTTTTTAGACCTTTGCTATTATCCTTTTTTATTCCTGATTTGCTTGTTCGAGCGTAATTGTGCGCCTGTTTGTTGCAGCAAATTTAGTTGATCTACTACATCCCAATGTTCTACAATTTTTTCATTCTCTATTCTATAGAGATCTGCTGATCTTATGTTTACTTGTTTGTTTGTTGGTGATCTTCCTTGAAATTCTCCTTTATGTGTTCCAGTAAAATTAAGAAATACTACTACGAGGTTGTCTTCTGCAACTATGTGTTCTATGTTTGCATGGATGTCGGGAAACGCTGTAAAGAACGGAGTTAAGGATTCTTTGAATTGTTTGAATTCTTCATTTCGATATCCTGCCAAATATTTTTCAGTGGCTGATATGTCGTGATTATTGAAAACTTCTTCTACAAATGATTTAACAAGAGCCTTTTTTGTTGATAAAGACATATGGAATCCATATGTCTGCAGATAATTTATCTCTTGTATTACTCAAGGTGTACATTTGGGACAATAATGTTCTTTCTTATGATGGCAAAAGTAGATCTGAAAAATTCCTCCCAGTACATAGAAAATAATAAGGAAATTATCTAATAAACAATTACATATTATCTCTATCAATTGGAATATTATCTTACAACTTTGACAATGGCATATTGTCCCCCGCCGACACTATCTTTGCTATATTAAATTGATTGCTAAAGATTTATCCTCGTTTCTTTTCAAGACCAGACGTCTATGTTCTAAGAGCAGGCAGCAATAAACTCGTGTGATGTCGTAAAAATAGTTAAAGCAACTGGTTTGACTACGAAGAGTGTTAAGACAAGAGTCGATAAGATGATTTCTGCTAAAGTCATAGAAAGGTTCATTGTAACGGTTAATCCTTCAATCATTGGATATAAATCAACATGCTCATTTGCACTTAGAAAGAGTATGGTAAACAAAGACTTAATTGACAAGATAAATTTGGTAGGCGACGTACAATACAAATTCCATGTACTTGGGGGAGCTATGGGATTCTCAATTGCAGTAAGAGAAGGGTCAGAAGAGAAAATTGAATTGCTATTACAGTCATTACAGTCTGCAATTCTTGGAGTTGTAGTTGAGAACCATATCTATCCCACCAAGATGTCTCATAACCTTACAGAAACTGACTACCATATAATAAAACAATTAGTGCAACATCCAAGGATGGAGATATCTGAGATAGGAAAAGCAATTGCAATCTCACCCAAAACTATACGTAGGCGACTTGACAGAATGAAAAACAGCCATATATTAGAATTTACGATTCTTCCCAATCCTCATGCAATGAAAGGACAAATCATATTCTTTTTGGAGATTAAAGTTGAGAGTGGCAGTAGTAGGTCATATCGAGCTTTGATTGAAGAAATCTTTAGCGAATTGCATCATTATCTCATTTTATCTTCATTTCTGCATAATCAAGCAGACACAATAGGAGTAATACTTGCTAGCGAAGATGTTTTCAAGATTGAATCCATTCGATCTAGGATTGAGTCCTTCCGTGGGGTGAAAGGTGCTAATGTATTCATACCAATACAAATTGAATATAATCAAGACTCAATAGTGAAAGCAATTGAACGAAAGCTTGGAAAGATAACAAAAGTAAACAATAATGAAATCACAAAAGCCTTTCAACTACGCTATTATAAAAAGTAAAGAAGAACCATAAAATGCAAAAGTAGTAGAACACAAAGCAATTCGTGATGACCTTAAATTCATGATGCAACTTGGTTTAGTTGATCCAGCGTCGCCAGAGTATGAGCAATTGTTCCAAGCTTGGAAAGGTT
>JAJNBK010000424.1 GCA_021155845.1 Nitrososphaeraceae archaeon | reverse complement strand
AAGTCTATCACATTCTTTGCAGTTGTGAATATAGGATGATGAAAAACCGTATGCTTCTCCTACTACACATTTTGAAGCACATTTTATCTCAAGATACCATCTTAGCCATTGAAAGGACAATGGAAATGGTAGTTGGTGTAGACGTTCAGCCCACCTGGGTGAGATTTCATTTAGGGTTAACGGTTTTATCTTCTCTAAAGACAATTCATTTTGCATTAATATTAGATACTTTACATAATATTAGAGGATTATAGTTTATCTAATTGGTTAATTTTCTATTTTGTCTGATAAATAGTAAAAGTATTCATAATACAATATTATAATTATATATTAAAATGCCTGTTTGATCATATTTTTGTTGTAAATTTTCCAACGGATTTGCAATTGTGAATGCAGAATCTAGTGTTTATTGTCCTTTACAGTTAAATCTAATATTTAGAATGGAGATATATTAGTATCATCTAATGTAATATCAATAGGTTTTTTGCCCGTTAGTTTGAATCTTGTTGAATTTCCTTTAGTCCCAACAGATTTAATATAGCCTAACTTGCGAAATATGGCTAGAGCTATTTTGCCACGCTGCCTATTATTTCCACATGCCATCCTTTCTTTATCTTGAAGGTTTTGTAATATGAAAGTGTCATCCTTACTTTCCTTTGCTATTATAGTGGCGGCACGCCAAAGTTTAGAAATGTAAGAATCAGACTCGTTTAATGAGCCCATGTAGATAGTCTTATGACCGCGCATAGATTTAGTTATTAATTGCGCTGCAAAATCCATGTTGTCTGTCTTTTTCAAGTATATATTATAGATATTTTGCTTCCTAAATTGCCTATTTCCAGTATTGTTAAACCAATACATATATCCCTCAGGTTCTGGCATATACTCTTGTATTGGGACATTTTCATCATGCCCATTATCTCTTAATCTTGAATTTATTATTTCTTGCGCATCATCTAACTTGTCATAATTAACAACATATTTTTTTTGACGATTTGACTCTAATGACATAATTATGCCATCATCCATAAGAAGCCTTAAGGCAATGTCTAGATTTGCATCATAATGTCTTCCAACTTCCTTACGTATACTTTCTTCTAATAATGCATTATGAACACCTTCACCGATAAGTTGTTGTAATAACCATTTGCGCCACAGTGAAACAGAAGCCATTATTAATGTAAAAGCTATACTAAAAGTATTTAAACTTACGCCATAAGTGTCATAATTTGATTTTTATTTTTCTAACGCCAAATTTGGCGTAGGTTTAAATATTGCCAAAGCATAGAAGTCTACATGTCTGAAGTATCACTACCTAGGCAAGAAGTAGTATATAATAGAAACAGGCCATTAGAAAGTATATTCAAAAATAGTCCAGCTAGAGTTTTAGATTTCCTCATTCTGAATCAGAATTTTGATTATTCTGCATCTGAAATAAGTACCATAACTGTATATTATTAATTCAAAATCAGAATTATCTGAATTACTAAGACAATATATACTGACTAGGATAAATATAGACATAGATAAGACGCGAAAACAACAAGATATACCAAATAAAAATAATAATAAGCGTTTAATGGTAGAACAAAGCGAGATTTCTGTCTCTAAATAATTTTATATCATTCTATATCTAGCTAACAAACTATCAAGATAATTTTTTAGAAGAAATTATGACTTTTAGATTTCTTTTTCTTTGTATTTCATCATATTTATCTGACTGCCGTTATCTAAACATACAATAGAATTGGTAATCAAGTCAGTAAAACCATACATCTTATTAGGTATGCTTTATTAGATGGTACCGATGCCATCATTTAACTCAATTTTATTCTTATATTGTAAGGCTCGCTACTAGTCTCATTTATTAGAGTATTGCTTGATGTGGTTTTATTGATCTTGACAATCATGAAACAAGTTACTTGCCTTATCAATTATTCATCTTTTGCATCACAATCTGCTTTTTTATAATATTTGATTAGTGATTGTGTAACAGATATAAAAATTGTATAGGAGACGTTAGAAATGTAGTCGATATTATATATATAATTTTATAAGATATCTTAAATCTAGCTAGTCAATGTTTAGCTGAAAGTCAAAGTACCTCATCAAGTCATCTTATTCACTATAAAATAATGATGCTGATAATCTGGCCATGGTGGCAAGTACAAACATACCAATAGAAAATAAAATAAAAAAGAGCACGATGACAAAGAGCAAACGTGGATATCTATGGGTCACTTTGACTCTATTTGTAATCACCATAACTGCGCATTGGATATTCGCATGGTCTGCATACTACCAAGATCAGGTAGAACATAACCAGCCAATTGATATTGGTAACTATCTAAATGCTACGCTTAGAGACACAATGGAAAATTGGCAGTCAGAGTTTTTGCAATTAATATGGCAGGTAGCAGGTCTATCTTTTCTATGGTATGTTGGCTCGCCACAATCTAAAGAGGGAAATGATAGACAAGAGGAGAAGCTTGATCTTATAATTCGCAAGATCGATCCAAGTAATGCAAAGAAACTACTCGAAGAGCTAGAGAAAAAGTATCCGAAGAAATAGACTTGCACAGATAT
>JAJNBK010000093.1 GCA_021155845.1 Nitrososphaeraceae archaeon | reverse complement strand
CAATCACCTGATAGAATAAATTTTTGTACAGTAGTCATATCAATAGTCTTAGTATTTGCTGGTACTCCAAGAATTAGAGAACTTATTACACCATCCATACCAAAAGTAGCAGTAGAAGCAGTAGAAGGACCCGTTTGTGACAATGCTGTGATACTTGTAGCCTGATTTGATAGAGCAGTGGTTGATACTAGTGTTGCTAGAAGAGATATTGAAGCAGCAAGTCGCAAAATTGTTTTGCTTTTCATTGAGACTTTTGTAGAGAGTGTTTTATATAAAGAATATTCAATTATTATTATAATCGTCAGAAAGGTTATGTCAATGAAAATAGTATGGCATTAATAATCATTCGGTAAATTCTTATTTTGAAAAGTTGATAATGTCTATATCATGAAGCTGCGATATACTCATAACCATTTAACTCGATCTCTAACAATAATTGACAGGTTTTTCTCATCTCTATGATGATCTTTTGTTAAACTATCTCGAATTCGTACTGAAATAACCGTCGTCAATATTGAATTCGTCATAATCTCCATATTGCAAATCTAATCCAGATTTTACACAATAAAAAAATCACTGAGATCTTCAGATATGCTCTTTTTGACGATCACTGCGTTTAAAGTATTCTCGATTTTTGTGTTGGTAGATATAAATGAGTATATGTACGCGTGTATGTGTATATATATACGACTAGTGTTGATAGGCAAATTCCTCTGTCGCAAATATATTCCGTATGTCAACAATTGACTGATTTGCTTTTTTATATAACTAAAGATTTACATTATACATTATAATATTTACACATCAAGATGATGATACACAGTTAAAGGGCAAATCTCTCTCTGCTACACACAATTCTTTTATACATTATCTAGAATGCTCAATACTTTTGATAATACCAATTATCTTATGATCTGGAATTAGTGTAAATTTACTGAAAGAGAGTATCTTCAACAAGATACAAATTAGAACAGCAAACATCAATGCTTAATTTCTACAAGTAGTTCATTGTCTTTATTTATAGTTGGCTTATCAATTGAGGCTAATCAAAGTATATTGTTTTCAATTATTTGCTATTCTTTGTTAGAGAATCATTGCAGCATCTTGTCCAATTTCGATTCTTAACTCTAATGCTTAGATGCAAGATATTCTTTTTATTATATAGCATGAATGTCCAGAACTTCAACTGTCTAACAAATAGAAAGCATATTAGTGCAGATAACTGTTCAGCAGGTTTATTTGATATGGAAAAAAGTTTTCCTATATATCATAAACAACTCTAGCCAAATATATTATCTTTTTATATTTGAAATCTTTATAATTTCGAAGCAAAATAGAAAAAGTCTATGCAAAAGGAAAATATACATACAGCTAAAGAGAAAAAGATAAATGAGAATTATTTTACTGGAAACGTCATAATAAGAGAAATTTTAGGTGAAGGTAATTCTGCAGAACAGGAAATGTACCATGTAATATTTCAAAATGGTGCTCTAACCACATTACATTACCATGAATCTGATCAAATACTTATAGCGACAAATGGAAAAGGAGTTGTTGGAGTAATACATGGAACCAGTTTAACTAAATTTGAAATTGATGATAATGATATTATCTTTTTCGAAAAAGAGGGAGATACAGTATGCATACCTGCTAATACGTTGCATTTTCACGGTGCCATTATTGGAGAGACTTTTTCACACATTGCGATAATGAAAAAGTTCAAAACAAATGGTGAAAATGCTGGGGGATCTATTAAAAAGGCAGAAAACAAATGGGAGTATGATTTAATATCTGAAGAAATTGGAAATAAAAATCCAGAAAGCATAAAAAGGGTAGCAAAAGAGATAGCAGAAAAAATACAAATTGCTATCTCCAAAAAATTATAGAATGAGAAAACATACACTATATACACTCCATAAATCCACTAAAAAAGAGTTATCGCGATAGACTCAAGTACACTAGAATCATATGCAGAAGGACTTGAATCGCGTTTTTAGCAGTATTTCAATAATTGTTTTTCAGACAAGTAAAGATTCTAATGTAAGTTCAACACTTTCCGAAGCGAAATCACTACCAGTATGGAGTTCACATTTATATGGACTTTTTCTCTGAGTTAACCTTTTACATACTCAAAAGCTTTATATCTAATTATTTGTATGCTAATTTTTTGTGTTTAAAATACGACTAGTTTCGATTGTCAAAATAATGCTGGCTTTATCATAAAGGAAACTGCAAGGGCTTTGGCAAAGGCACTGGCTTCAGAGTTATGTAAGAATGTTAGTATCATTTTCGGTCAGTGGAGAGTACTCCTAACGCTCAAAAAAACCAAGATGGTCTAACACCGAAAGAGATCGCTGATAAATTGGGATTAGAAGCTCCGACTCTGATACCTATAATTGATAGGTTGGAATCAGATGGATTGGTCGAAAGAAGAGTATACCAAAATGACAGAAGGAACAATAGGATTTATCGAACACAAAAAGTAGATTCTGTATGGGATAAAACCATTGATTATGCTATTAGGATTTTACAACTTGCTTTAGCTAATATTCCAGAGACAAGAGTTAGAATATTCAGGAGGATATGGAAAAAATGTGGATTAACCTAAGACTTAATTTTGATAATGCAGATGTTAATAGTTCAACAACAGTAAAGGCAACGTCATTACTATCAGCAACATCAAACGTGAAGGTGACTTCGTTAGTTGCAGCATAGGATTAGACATTACAAATCAGAAATAGAAGGTAAGAAAGCAAAGGCAAGTTAAGAGGAGAGAGAGAAAAATCAAAATTGGAAAATCCGTTAGGAAAAAAAAATAAAACCTCTAATAGAGAGGAGGCGCAAAATCCAAATTATTCATCATCTTTTTCTTCAAACACAAAGGTATCTACCTACGCTTGGAAACTGCTGGTAATTCTTAGCTCGATAGCTACTATGGCGATGTATGCTGAAACAATGTTGATTCCTGCCATCCCCGACATAATACGGGATTTTCAGGTTTCATACAGCATGTCATCTTGGATTCTTACAGCATATTTGGTTACAGGGGCCGTTACTACTCCAATAGCTGGCAAGTTGTCAGACATCTACGGAAAAAAGAAAGTACTTCTTATCATCATGATAATTTACGCTGTAGGGGTCTTTATAGGCGGGTTTGCGACTAACATATACTTTCTACTATCTATCAGAGCAATTCAAGGAATAGGAATGTCTATGTTTCCAATAGCGTTTGGAATTATCAGAGACCAATTTCCAAGAGAGAAGATATCCATTGGTCAAGGAGTAATCAGTTCAATGTTTGCAGCTGGTGCTGCAATAGGTTTGTCTATTGGCGCCTTCATAGTTCAGTTTTTTGGTTGGCATGCAACATTCATCACAATAATACCTATCTCCATTTCACTTCTGATTGTAATATGGCGATTTGTTCACTTAAATGAAGAGGAGAGTGATAAGTATCAATGGAGCAATAATCAAAGTCCAGCAGAAAAAGTAAAGCCAGAATCATCTTCTTTGCAAACTAAAAAAGACACTAGCAGCAGACCTGATAGACGAATAGATATAAAAGGTGCAATTAGTTTGGCTGCTGCCATTACTTCATTCTTACTCATCCTCACACTTATTGAAACGTCTTCTAACAATATGAACACTGAATTGCCATCAATGTCCTCCTCCTCCTCGTCATCTTCTATGTATCAAATTGGTGCATTTGTTGCTTTCGCAATAATTTCATTTATGGTGTTTGTGCAGATAGAAAGAAAAGAAAAAAACCCATTAGTTGATTTGAAACTTGTCCTAAACAAAGCAATTCTTCCTGCAAATCTGATTATACTTATTGTTGGGTTATCAAATTTCATGGTCTTTCAGACCATACCGATATTAGTTAGGAATCCTGACCCTCTTGGTTTTGGAGCCGATGCAATTAGTACAGGAAGTATACAGTTGCCTTTTGCGTTAGTTTTCCTGATCTTCGGACCAACCTCAGGTTTCATAATTTCAAAGTTGGGTTCATTGAAACCAATAATATTTGGAACAATAATTATCACAATCAGCTTGGTATAGCCACCCTTATACGAATTATCGGAAGTGCAATAGGACCAGCCTTAGCAGCAATGTACATGCAGATGAATCAATCTATTCTAAATGTTAATGGTGTAATGAGGTCTTTTCCTTCAGATATGGCATTTGACATGATATTTACGACTGCTTCAGTAATAGCCTTTGTTTCCATTATCTTAGCAGTATTGCTAAGAGCGAGAGTTGTGAAGATGGCTATTCCAAATCTTAGCTGAAGCAGTATATAGATACAAAGGAGTATTTGACGATTTCCTGATCCCAATTGAAGTTAATCAATATTTTGTATTTTTTCGATCCTCTTCTTGTTTTGCTACGTTGCGCTCAATTTGAATCCAATTTTTAACTCTATTTGATACTTTCTATATTTTTATTTTTTTCATTTTCAAGTGTTACCGTATACGTCCTATCTCTACCCATCATAAATTTTTGACTATTTTTCTAGTTTGTCAGATCACATTTTTTATTGCATAATCTACGCCTATTTTCGAAATTCCTACAATGTAAATATATCTGTAAGCCATCTACCTAAGGATCGTCAAGAGTTAATAATACTACTTATTTTATAGGGTGAAGACTTGCTAGGAAATAATTATGTACGCAATTCGTTAATACTTCCTGTACTCTCTATAGAAACGCATTGCAATTTGTTGACTAAGCATTTTATATGACTTGGTTACTCTAATTAAGAATAATATGAAAGAGAAGCAAATTTGCAGTCATGTTAAAGATGTTGATGAGAACATTTCACCTAAAACATCATACTGCGAAGAATGTGAAAAAGAAGGTACTCAATGGGTGGCACTCCGTCTATGTTTGACTTGCGGTCATGTCGGATGTTGCGATTCGTCCGAGGGATTGCATGCTACAAGACATTTCAAAGAGACTGGTCATCCTGCAATGATAGCACTGCCTGATAGATCTTGGAAATGGTGTTATATTCACAAATCCTATTCGTAAATGTACAACTACTACTGCATCAACAAGTAATAATAATATCTTAATTTTCCTAATATGGCATATGATCTATATAGTATCCTCAGAAGCCTTGGATCTGTAGTCAATATACAACTAAAATATTTTACAAGATAATTATATTAGTCAAACCAGAAATAGAAAGAAGATTATAGAGCTTTATAATTAAGGTGAAAACCTTCGGGAGATATCATAAAGAGGTGAGGAAGTTACTTGCGTCTCGAATTTTTAATGTGAAGGCAGCAGAAATCGATGGATAAAAACAATAACGATGATGAAAATAATTGTGATTTTTCTATTCTTTGGGTGGCTGGGATATATATGACAAAAGTATCAATAGTCTTCCAAATAACGCTGGCAAGATATCTTTAAATGCTCCCATGCATCGTTTTTTCTGCTCGTCTTAATATGTTATTGATTATGTAATAATACCTAGAGAATGATATGAATAAACAACAATGTTATATTGTTGTACAAAGAGCCTGATATGCTGTTGACTCACCATGCTTTACTACAATTAAACTTTAATCAACAAATATGAAATCAAATAGGAAGATACAAGGATTTAACATCATTAATCTTCATCCTAATCTTCTTCGTCTGATTCGATTTCTAACTCTTTTATAGTAAATCCTTGTCCTTTTACTGATTCCACTATTTGGGAAACCTTTTGTAAGATCTGAGACACATCAGTCGACTCTGTATTCATTTCAATTTCTATCTTCATAGCTGAAATCTAATTATATCTTATTTAAAGGTTAGATAGTGCTAATCTGTGGTTGTTGTCTTGTCTTGATAATTGGCGTGAATTTATACAACAAATCCATTAATGGATTATGATGATGACAGAACGCACTTTGATTTTATGTGTGAGACTTATGTAATATATTATATGTGTAATTCATAATATGTTAGGATTTTATAAGATTTATATTAATATTATAGGTTGCCTGAATTGTGCTTACTAAAAAAAGATGGACAATAAAGACATTTTATTATCAGAAGTTGTACTGTAGGTTCTTTAATATTTCTATTTCAAATGCTATAAACTGTGAATTAAGACATAATACCTTTGGTTAAAGAAGCAATTGATTGACTTAGAGACTCAGGCATGTGAATATTAATAAGTTCTGACATTGATTTACTATATAATAATACATACACAAATATAACAAAATTTTATATTTTGATTAATCCGAAAATTTGTAATGATAAGATGTGGCTGCCGATGTATTAAATGCAAGAGTCAAAATCTGGAGAGTTTCGCATTTGTTGCTCCTGATGGCTTTGAAGATATACATCATACATGCTTAACATGTAGAACGCATTTTAATCATCTTGATGGTGAGATCTATAGAACTTGTCAAACATGTAACTTTTCATCTGCCTAAAAAGGGAATCTTCAATGTTACCAGAAATCGAATATTAATTATAGAAGATCATAGCCTCACAATAAAATGAATTAACCTAACATATCCAACATCTACTTTTTAATGTGAAATTATGAATTCTAAATCATAGAGGATATTTACAAAAGAAGTTAACTAAGTAAAAAAGCCTAGATTGATTTGAATCCAGCATATAAACTATTAAAGCATAAATGAAATCTATGTGCAAATAAAAGCACTCTTGAGATGCTTTCATAGAAAAAATCATACATTGCCTAGAGTGTCTTTGAGTTTATCTGTCATGTACTCACGAAAACTCGCATTCATATTTTTTAAATCTGTTATTAACATTAAACAAGTCTAGATGATAATGATTGTATTTTGACAAACATAGTAATAAAATGGATCTAACAAATAGACAGAAGCAATGTAGAAATCAATACAGAAAAGAGAGGAAATGATAGATCAAAAAGGATTGCTGATTCTTTTTTTTCAAGAATTAGAATTCATAATTTCACATTAAAAAGTAGACCTAGATTATACAGTCAGATCCTTTGATAAAGAATATTCCAATTGAAGTTCATTCAATCATATGTGGATATAATTGACAATGAAGCAATATAAGACCAGTCCAAATGTAATTCAATGATTAAATTACCTCATAAGATGAGATTGTTATCTACGCTCTTATATTATGATAAAGAAGAAATATTTAAAATACATAAACTGGGAGGATCTTTTATTTAGCATGTATAAACAATAGCGCTATGGCAGTAAGAAAGTTTTTCCTTTTTATTTAGAGTATGAAGTATAATAATTATATTGAGTAAAACAAAGTCTTAGAAGTATTTAATGGCAGGATAGAGTAGAATAACAATTTCTTTATTAGTGGTATATCTTTATACCTACATTGACCAATGTCCAAATAAGGTTATTCCGTAAAAGTGATTCTAAAAAAGTACTCAACCTCATTTCTGATATTATAGTTAATGAATTTAAGTTTAGACTTGAATTCAACGGTTTGGATTCTGATCTCATTGGCATAGAAGGACATTATAACAAATCTGATGGGGGATGCTTTTGGGTTGCAGAATAGGTCAAAAGTTGCTTGATACCGCAGTAGACTTTGCTAAAAGAATTGGCTATTCAAGGATCCTTTTGGATAGTTCAAAATATTTAGAGGCAGCACGGACGCTGTATTTAAAGAATGGCTTTGTAGATATTGCCAGGTATAACGATAATCATAGAGCAAATATCTTCATGGAAAAAAAGCTTGAATGATTGATAATTGGTTAATGTATTTATATATATATTTATATATATGTATATATATATTGATTCATTGCTTGAACAAACTTTCTAATCCACTCCTTACTTTACATCCCTTAAAACACAGATGGCTAAAGAGTGAACATCTAAGTAATCAAATTACGGATTAACTTCTTAAAAGCAGATAAGGCAGAAAAAGTATCAAACTTCTTTTGGTATTGTTAATTTATATTAGATACCTTTGAAATCCCCGTGGAAGTTTTTCTTCAATGAGTGTATGTATGTCTCTTTAAGAATTATTTAGTCTGTGTAAGATAATGTGTATAGAGATTAAATATTCACTATTTCTTCTACCTGTGAGATAACTATGACTCTTCCTGCACCCTTTTGGCTTGTTATTGTTGACGCTCTTATAATATCCAGTATCTCTTTGACATGATTTTCTTCTACTATAGTTACCAGTGTACGCCTTTCTTAATATGGCATCTAGTAGTACCTGCTACTCCTCTGCCATAACTGAGTTTATATTTCTTACCCTTACCCTTTGATTCATAGAATGTTGCTTGTATGCCGATAGCGTCTAAAGCTGATAATGTTGAATCTGTTTTTTCAGTTGTTATAAATGCCTCTATTTTCTTCATAGTTATAGAAGCATCATTCTTAATCTTTTATATCCTAATCTAACATTTAAAAATTTTGCTTCTACAATTATTATAATGGTATTGCTTTAGACTGTTATACATTGAGATAATGCTAATGCGCTTTTCTCTTTATCTTTTATTTCTAGCATCAGGTCAAAGTCTAATCTTTGTGTTTCCATTATAAACTTACAGAATAACAAAGGGTCAAGTGTAGGTGCATGTTTTCCTTTTCTTTCTCCCTTACTTTGACTACTGTAATCAAGCATAGGTAAGCCGTCTTTTACTTTCCATGTTGAACTTGCTTTTTTAATTGCTTGAATTATTGATTCTTTACTGTTGTTAAAGCATTCATGATGAAAGTTATCAAAAATAATTGGAATAGCCGTTTGTTGATGGATCTCCAAGCAATCTTTTAAATTAAATAAATGGTCATCATTTTCTATAGCGATCCTCTTCTTTATGGCTTCACTTAAAGTGGAATAACATTCAATGAACTTTTTTATAGCCCTAGGCTTATCTCCATAAACTCCGCCTACATGGATCTGGACTTTGGCAGTTTGGTCTAGATCCATCGCATCTAAAATATTACAGTGATATTTTAATTCATTGATACTATTATGAGTCACTTTTTCATTAGAAGAGTTAAGAATGACAAATTGATCAGGATGCATGGATATTCTGATATTATTTGCTTTGATATATTCGCCTAGATGTTTAAATTCTGATTTAAAATGATCTATCCAGTT
>JAJNBK010000092.1 GCA_021155845.1 Nitrososphaeraceae archaeon | reverse complement strand
GAAAGATATCTCTGCTAGCTAATGCTCAAGATTGCCATAACTAATTTGTTGCTTCAAAGCAGTTCATAAAATTTTATTGCTAAAAGACTTTGCATCATCAGAAGCCATTCGATCAAAAACCAATATTTTTAAAGCAAATATAGTCATAACATGAATATACAGCTTCTTTATATCATTTTTATTATATTGATCATTTAAGATTAACTTTCTGCTATAGCCAAAGAGAAGATATCGCAAGAGAAACATTTCCATGCATGAATTAGAATTAATAAATAAAAAAGACAAATTTCAAAACAGATATAATATTACGCATCCTTTAATTCCTTCTAGTATTTGCTTTGCTAATTTCCCATATATCGGATATTCATCTAGGATATTCACAATTCAATTTACAGGAAAGAGAAGAAGACATCTATGAAGTTTTTGAGGAGGTAATTGACAAATCTATCTCAGAACATGCAGATATCGTCATATTAGCAGGCGATATTTTTCATACACCACGACCAAACGGTTCTTCAATAATAAAGCTGGCAAATGAGCTCAAGAAACTAAAAGAAAAGTCCATTCCTGTATTTTTTGTCTTAGGAGAGCATGATATTAATAGACTACAAGATGTTCCTGTGCCATACGTTTTTCATAATCTCCGATTGGCAACTAGGCTGAAGGAGAATCAACCACTACAGCATAGAAACATAACTATCTTTGGTTTTGATAAGGAAAGAAAAAGCAATATTCAGAATCTTTTAGAACAATTCAAAATTACACAGGAGCTCGCAAAGCGGCAAAAAAAAGATGCTGGAGTACCAAATAACAAAAATATACTTGTCCTTCATCAAGGTCTTACAGATTTTAACAAATTTGCTGGTGAGCTCAACTCTGCTGACCTTCCAAAGGCATTCGACTACTATGCAATGGGTCATTACCACGATCATATCGAAAAGAAATTCGATTATCTTGATGGTTTAATATCGTATCCAGGTTCGCTAGATTTGACTCCAAGCGAAGGAATTAAAGAAGTTAACAAGGGATTTTGCCTTACAGATACTTCTGGACAAGAAGTAAGAACTAATTGGATAAGGTTGGAGAAAAGGAGGCCACAATTTTCAGTAAAAGTAAATTATAAATCACTTGAAGAGGATTTGGAGGATATTATAAAGAAAACAAGAAATTATGAAAAGAAGCCTATAATATCACTAAAAATAGCAGGAAAAGAAATTGATTCAAAAACCATAGCATCGCAATTAGTAAAACTAAATTATTCCTGTTTACATTATATGTGGCAACCATTAGAAGAATACACAACTACACCTCTAACTTATGATGAGAAACCTTTTGATATCGACAATGAATTACAAAAGCTAGCAACAGAGGCGTTAAAGTCAGAATATCTAGCTTCACTTGCCATAAAGGAAATATTGCCTTTGGCAGGCCGAGGAGATTCGAAAGCGACATTAGATCTGCTTTGGAAAATATACAATGACATAAAAGTACATGGAGGAGAATTAAAAGTATAATATGATAAAGGAAATCAAACTACATAATTTCATATCACATCGGGATACCTCTTTATTGTTAGAGAAGGGAATCACGATTTTTGTAGGACATAATGGCTCAGGTAAATCGAGTATAATAGATGCAATAACTTTCGCTTTGTTCGGAGAGCATACAAGGAAATCCAATAAGAATCTTATACTCAGAGGTACTTCCTCGTCCTATGTTCGTCTAAACTTTTATGTTAATTCAAGAGAATATGGTGCCTACAGGCAGTTAGGATCTTTAGGGCAATCAATATCAGCAAAATTAGATCTTGTATCAGACTCAAACAATATTATAAATAAACCCATTGTAGCCGGAGAAAGAAAACAATTTGGAGAGTCTATGAGTGCAGAAGTTGCAAAGACTCTTGGAATGGACTATAAGAAATTGAAATTAGCAACTATTATCCAGCAAGGAGAACTCAACAGAATAATAGAGTTTCATCCTAAAGATTTCAAAGAGCTCCTTAATGGAATGATTGGTATCGATAGATTGGATCTTGCTTATCAAACTATGCATGAGATAATTGATGGCTTCAGGGAAAGACTACGTACTCATAATAATGGATTTGATGATAAACAAATTGAATCAATACGCAATACAATACAACTCAATATTTCTGAACTCTTTGATGCAGAAAGCATTCTAAAGCAATTAGAAAGTGAAAGAAATATAACAAAGGCGAATTTGCGTTCACTTGAAAAAGAAATAGAACGAATTGAACCATTGATACTAAAGGCAAGAGAACTTCAAACAATGGAGAACTCTCTTATTAAATATCTGAATGAAAAAAAAGATTGCCTTTCAGATGATATTATAAAACTTGACCGCATAGTAAAAGAGGCTCAAAACTCGATACAAATAGTTTCAGAAAAGGAAGAAATCAAAATTAACCTTCAGATGGTAAGATCTGAGGTTGAGGACGCAGAGACCAGAATTATAAACAATGAAGGAGAATTTGGAAGGCTCAAGGGATTATTAGAATTTGCAAGAAAAATAGAAATTAAGGATGGAAAATGTCCTGTCTGTAATTCAGCAGTTCAAACGGTTAACGAGATTTTGGATACAGATCATATTAAAAATGAAATAAAAAAGAAAACTGATGAACGATCAAAACTATTAACAGAGAGAATTAATTCAAAAAAAGAAGAATATATTTTAGAAGAAAAAGAAAAGCGAATTGCAGCAGCTGAAAAGTTTCTTGCTTCAAATAATATTTGCAACCTTCAAGATACAATAAAGTTGGAGAAGGAACTTTTTCAAAAAAAGAATGATTTGTCAAAACTTCCCAAGACTATTGTAGGAGTAAATGAAGATGCCACGATATTTATGATTGACCACTTTTCAAAATCCTTAGTAGAGAATATTACAAAACTGAAATATCAAGTAAAGGACTTGAGAATACAAGAGTATTTAGATGCAAAGCTTAATCATACCCACCTTTCTGATGCTTTGCTTGAAATTAATATGAAAATAGGGTCATCTCAAAAATCTATTCAACAAGCGACAAAAGTTATTGATGACTCTAACAAAATCTTAACAGAACTCGACTATGCCGCAAAATACATCACTATATTGGATAAAATTAGATCAACTGTGTTTAATCGTGATGGGTTGGTAGGATTAAGTCTTCGTTCATGGGCATTAAAAACGATCTCATATAAGGCTTCAGAATACGCGGCCATGTTTAACATAGGAATTTCAAGAATAGATTTAGCAGAGAAAGTCAAAGATGTAGATATTATCTGTTATGGAAGGCATGGTGAAATTGACATGAATTCTCTAAGTGGAGGTGAAAAAGTTGCAGTAGCGCTTGCATTAAGATTTGCAATCTCATATATGATGGGTTCGAGTAAACTCGATTTCATAATTTTAGATGAACCAACGGCTCATCTCGACGCAGAAAGACGAAAATCTATGGTAAAAATTATTTCGCAAGCGTTCAAGGATGGAGAAGGTCCTCTTTCTCAAATTATCATAATCACTCATGATGCAGAGATCTTCGAGGATTCTGAGGTTGATAGAATTTATCGATTCACAATGAGTGTTGATGGTTCGCTTGTCTCTACAGAGTAGCTATTTAATCAAAAAGAGAGTAAATTCTTCTTCCTGTTAACAAATGTCAGTACAATCCATTAACAGTTCTGAATGACATTAATGATTAATTTTATATACTATCTATTCCTTTATCCGCCTGTCATTCTAGTGAATTTATTGTTTCTTTTTATGGTAGAGACATAATCGAGATTTGCAAGTGCAATAATTGCTGATTCTCTTACCTCTTCACTTTCATCTTTCAATGCCTCATTGAGTGTTTCTCTTGCATCTTCGGATCCAATCACACCTAATGCAATTGCTGCTTCATGTCTAACAAAATCACTTGGATCTGATTTAACAGCATTGGAAAGAGCGGCCGTGGCAGCCGTATACCCGAGCTGTCCCAAAGAAAAAGCTGCTTCATGTCTTACCAATGCATTCTTATCATTCTCAAGAACTCTACTAATAGAGTCTACTGCATCCACACCTGAAATATCTGCTAATATGCATATAACACGAGTTCTAATAACACTATCTTCATGAATCAACAAATCCTTGAAATATTGTTCGTTTTGATTATCGTATTGTGTTTCCATTTCTGCTAACAATCTCATCCTGACATCAGATTTTACATATCTTTGATCAATCATATTGATGACTGATCGGACGATCTCATATCATAAATATTTGTTTATTTTGAGGACGATAAACTTATTTATAAAAAATATATATT
>JAJNBK010000091.1 GCA_021155845.1 Nitrososphaeraceae archaeon | reverse complement strand
ATTTCAATAGCATTTTGTTATCTGTGCTTTGATTCATTCAAATTTACAAACAAAATGAAATATTGGGATTCAATTGAATTTTCATTTGCATCCCTCTGGACCCGTTACGATATTGGTTCTTTTAAGTGGGTTCTACTAAAATAAAGGTGTAAACAAAGATTGAAAGTAGAACAGTTAGAATCAGACCTAAACCCTTGGACAATGTATCTTTATGCGATGAAGTCGCCAGTTACAAGGGATAAGTATCAGAAAGACTTGGCAAGTTCTTTGAGATTATAGATTGGAAGGTGGTTCGATAGAAGATAAAAGTAAGGTCTTTAATGAAATGGCAAGAAAAGATAGCAACTGGACTTACAACAATATCTTAAGGTTTATTCAGTTTCAAAATAGTAGGGTAGTTCGAAAGGAAATAAGTGGCGCAACAGTCAGGAATTATGTAAAGAACATTAACATCATCTTGCTGCACCTGGTTATAGAACAATAGCAGAACAGTATGCTTCTCCTTTCTAGATTGGGATCGACTGCTACGATTGAAAGGGAAGACGAGCTGCACAAAGACTTAGACTAATTGGTGGTGGTGGAATAGTGTTTCAAGTGTATGCTAGCGACCTTGCCACAAATAAACATCTAGCCTTGTATGAAATATAAAGAAGACAAGTAGACATGCTACCCGAAGAATTTAAAGAATATAATAAAAACTTTGGCATATATCAATATCTTTAAAAAAGGTTCGGGGTATATTCTGGAGGATGAAAGTAAACTTTATTTATTTGACTTTACAAAAGGCGTTATGAAAGAAATAGATATTTACGTTATCTCTGAGGACCTTCCGAAAGTAACTGACACTCTTCGTAAACATAATGTTGGTGGTATGACATTTTATGATATCAAGGGCAGAGGTCGCTCAAAACGTGAGGAACAACCAGAGATGGTGCGTTCTTATATGACGGGCAGGAAAATCACTCCAGAATTTGTAAAGAGAACCAAGGTCGAGACCTTCGTAACTGATTCGTCTGCAAAAGAGATCGTCGAAGACCTTATAACCAATCTAGGCTCAGAATCTGATCCGCGGGGCATGGTCTTTGTCAAGGAAGTTTCCAATGCCTATGAGTTAGGATCGAAACAAAGCGGTGATGCTTTACTAACTGCTAAATAACGTCCAGTGTTTGGTAAGTTAGCCTCATAATCAAGTATCACTACCTACTAATTATATCATTTCCTATTCAACACTATTTTCCTCTTTTGATCTGGATCTGCAATTGAAATAGGAGCTTTGAATGGTTCTCTTATCTTCATCCATTAGCCACTACGATAACCGTACATTCACGTAGTTCATCTAAAATTTTTTCAGTTCCAAAAATGGCACTTTCACTTTCTGTCTTTCCTTTTGCTTCATGATTATATTTTGGCTTTATTTCTATAGTAGGAACATGTATTATTCACTAACACTTACACAAAACACGCACTATTACAATTTGAATTATTTCGAAGCTTACAGCGAACATATCTATTCTTACATCATTTTCACACATCTCCAACGAATGAATTAAAAAACTAAATCTATCAACATTGGACCAATAAAAATTAGTATTGCCAGCCTTAACAAATCCGATATCATACCCGTTTTAAACATGTTTAATATACTAACTGCCCTTGAGGAATATATTATTGCCATTGGCGGAGTAGTAGAAGGAATAGCGCTTGATATTGATGCACCTAGACCTGCTGCAATAATAGGAGGAATAGGATTAAATCCTGCACCTATTGCAAGAGATGCAGCTATAGGACATGTTATTACAGCTGAAGCAGTATTTGACGCAGCGTAAGACAATATAAAACCTAATATGGCACCTATTGCAAATATGCTAGATGCTGTAAAATTAGCCCCTACATTATCTGATATTTGATTGCCAATCCATAATGCAAGACCACTACTTTCTATTCCAAGACCCAATACTAAACCACCACCAAATAAAAATACAATATTCCAATCTATTGCCTTTAGCATCTCATTCCAACTTAATAGTGGATAAGTAGTAGTAGTGTTAGTGATCTTTTCTTCTTCTTGTACTTTACTTTTTCTAAGTTTAATTAGGCCTATTGCCAATATTATTAGTAAGGCAGGTACTGATTCTGGTACATTTTTTGCCAAATTGTAAAAGATAATAGATACAATATCTACTGTTTGACTGCTATCTCCTCCACTTACAGTAGCATCTGGATAAAATGACCTTAGCACTGATGGAACAATCCAAAGTATCAAAGCTGCAAAAAGTATGCTTAAAACTACCTTTTCCTCTGTTGTGATTTTGCCCATTCTTTTCAGGTTAGTTCTAAAGCGTACATAGGATGCAGAAAGTGAATTTACTTCAGGTTTTATAATTAGAAAAATGATACTCCACGAGATCAGTAAACCAATAATTGCATGTGGAGTTCCTATAATAAACCAGTCAGTAAATGAAATGGTTTCATCTGGCACAAAATCCTCTACAGTTGATTTGGCGATAAGATTAGGTGCTGTACTTATCAGAAGCAACATTGCTCCAGCAGTAGCAGCTTGTCCCAATGATAGGAAACTGGCCTCTGCATATTTGCTTCTTTTATCTTTTGAGCTAACATTTCTTGGATAGCTATTGTCAATCACATCATTATTACTAGTAGGGGTTTTGTGTGTATTGCCTCCATCATTTGTATTAGTTGTTCCAATAGGCATATTTAGAATTTTCATAAATGCTACAACAAAAGGAAATACTATGGTAGTAGAGGCTGTTATAGAGCCAGTCATTGAAAGTATAAAGACAGGAAGAGAGGCAATGAAAAACGTAGCAATCTTCGGGTTATTGCCTTTATAAAATGTAGCAAGTCTATATGCAATTCTTTCATCCAGTCCACATTTCTGAAACGCAGCTGCAAGAATAAAACCAGATATAAAAATCCAAATTATAGGATCAGCAAATTTTGTCAGTGCTTCATTAACTGGCAGTATTCCACTAGTTATGAAAATAAAAGGTGCCAAAAGACTTGTAAATCCTAAGGGTACACATTCTGTGACCCACCATATGACCATCCATATCATTGCACCCAACGCAATTTGAGGAGATAACTGAGAAATGGGATTTTCCAAATTAATCTCTATCATACTTTGAGGAGTAGGAAAAAAAATTATAACAACAAAAAGAAGAGGCCCTAATATCAGACCCATATTCTCCTTCTTTTTACTGATGTCGATGTAACTTTTTAGTCGGGGGATATTCATTGTTTACATCTACCTTTTTAAAATTTTAGTTCTTCTAAAAATACTATTATTATCAACTATTCCTGTAATATTCATTTTATAGGTGTACAGATAAAATATTTTTCTTAATATTATTATCTGATTATACTTTGCACTTTTTAAAAAGGTTAGTCTGAGAGTAAATTTAGAGAACCTTGGGTATATAGCATTATATTTAAAGCTAATGACATCATTTATCAATAATATTATTTGGCGTTTCTTTGCTTACTATATGTCTCGCAAAAAAGAATCTTTTATAATAAATCATTATAAAATATTATTATATAAGTCTACACAAAAAACCGTGTATTCGAGACTTTCTTCTAATAAAACATCACTCTCCATTTTAATGATAGCAACTTTACCAACGCTCTTTACTTCACTAACGACTGCTAATACTACTATCAATTCCTATGCGCAATCCGGAAGCACGGCATCATTAGAGACTATTCAGGCTGCATATGCGGTAGGCATAATTTAGGGAGCTGCTCAAAAAGAAAGCTCATACCATTACTATCCTCAAGCAAATAATATACCCAGAGGTACTACTGTTGTATGGTTTAACAATGACTTTGGTCAACCACATACTGTAACTAGCAGCATAGGAGGCTGGTTCGATAGTGGCCTTTAGACTGCGGCAATAAACATCATCATTTTCTTTTAGTAATCTTTTCTTATAATCCACAGTCATTGTAAATATTAAATTTTTTATTGTTCCCATGGTTAAATATTAGTAAAGATAACAGCATCCTACTGAATCATATCGTGATTTAAGATAATTCCTTGCAGATAGGAGACGCATAGTGAGGTAATAACCACCAAGTTAGTTAACAATTACTACTGTACTTAATAGATAAAATATGCAAAGTACAGCTGGTAATAAAGAGATATGTATACAAGGAAACCAGTATTTTTTATATTTAATTTAGCTATTATTTTTGTTCTTATTACTATTTCTCCTATTCCAATAAAGACTGCTTTTGGTGATGGTTTATTCATGGAAGAACTATCAGCCTCTTTTGGAAATAGAAAAGCAGAT
>JAJNBK010000090.1 GCA_021155845.1 Nitrososphaeraceae archaeon | reverse complement strand
TATTACAGCCCGGCCTGGCAAAAGAGTACCTTTAATCCCTTCTTTTGCGGCCAATTCAGGTTTTTCATGCAAAATATTTCTTGTCTTTGCAAATGACATATATTTATCAAATTCATCCTTGTCAATGCAGATACGCGATTTGAATGTCTGTCCTACTTTAAACTCTTCAAATTTCAAATCTTATCTTATCTTGAAAACTTAGCATCCAACTCAATATATTTCAACTACCATGATGCTTTTGAACTAAACACTCACGGAGAAGGAAGCGAAATAGATGATATTCTTCTTTTCGGGATTAAGTGGGAGATTGAGGGTATACACGACGTTCCTAAACCATACATAGTTAATGTCAGTGATTATTGATCCGCCAAGCGCTAATCCCACCGCACGTAAGTAGATTAATGGATAATAATTAATAGGTTGAGCTATGACAGAAAATGATAATAAAAGTGAACGAGACACTAAGTCCATATGTCCTCCCCGTCTGATCGGATATCGATACTCTCCGGACATCAGTATATCAACCTTGAAACGTACAGAAGAAACGGACAGGCAGTGGCAACACCCGTATGGTTCACAATTGATGGCAATAAGATTTTTGTCGTGACTAGGAGCAAGACCGGCAAGGTCAAGCGCCTCCGAAACAACTCAAAAGTACGCATAGTGCCGTCCGGCATAACAGGAAAGCCCAAAGGCGAATGGTTCAGTGGAAAAGCAACATTTGCGACTCCAGAAGAGCTGGAGCGTGCATTGAAACAAAGAAATAAGAAATATGGATTCAAAGCAAGACTATCTGGCTTGTTATCTCGTACTAAAGGTGAATTGATTGGAATCATAATCTCTCTTGACTGAAAGACACAATAACGATTGAAAACTCTATTATTCTGATATTGCGATACTTGTCTAGGTGTATGTATATATATATTTATTAAATATTATCTGAACAAGGGTTCTCAATATAACATCCACTTTTGACTATTCAAATGATGACTAAATGGGTGGCACTTTGTTAGCTAGTCTTGAAGTTGAATGTAGCGATGGCGATTCATGCAGCAGGTCACAGAAAAAGATTCATAGAAAGATCTAGCAAGATATGTGGACTTAATTTAAGTCAGAGATTAGAACAGTTAGTTTATGAAAATGTCGATTCCCTTACAATACTGAACTAAGCTCCAGAGCATCCAAGCCTTCAGACATAATTTAGAATCATCAAGTATAAAGGATCAAAATGGTGTAGCACAAGACGTTAGGATGACGGAATAGGATTGCCGTCAAGTGTTGAATTATAATCAGAATTGACAAATAGGGTTATGGTAGCGGTAGCTGTAGCTATTAGAGTATCATCATCATCGTTACCATCAATAGGTAATAATAATAACAACAAGCAGAAACTACCCCATAATAATAATACATATGACGAAAGAGAAGAACTCAGATATAATATTAATAATCAATTAGGAATTTATAACAATGACCAGGAGTAAACAAATGAATGATGATAAACAGATATTGTCACAAAGCTATCAACGGATGATTATAATGCATTTCTTATACTAACCAAGATTGAATATCAAGGTGGATTGATTAAAGAAGAAAGTATACAGAATTACTAAGATTTACAATAAGACATCATATACTAAGCCAAATTCATAACAATCGAATATATCATCTACTCAAACAACACCAACAACAACAAAATACTCAAAACAATCAGCAACAACAAATTCATAACCAATTTTATGTATAGTCTACTATTACTTCTCATCACCATTCTCCCAGGTTATATCAAATACCGAATTTACAGACTCTGAAAACAACAACATCATCATCAATATCACTACCACCAAATAAAATAAATGCTGCATAGGATATAGGTAATCTATTGAATGACTCTGAAACTAAGGCAAGAGAGACAGCTTATAGATAACAACACAATAATGAATAAATGTGCAATCTTACTACAATCAGCTCTTCTACAAGATGATGACCATTATTATGAAGAAGATGTTTTGGTCTGCTCAATGACGATAATAACGAAGATGAAGATTTGTTTCCTTAACAATCACAAAGAATATTTGCAATCTAAACTGTCATTTATGAACCCGTTTATTCATTCATTCTCTCTTCCTACATCATTTAGTTATAGAGATTTAATCTTTATATATGAAATGTTGACGATATTCTAAAGACTATAAGTACTGGCACAGCGGCAGACGGTAAAATCTTTCTCAAAGATATTTCTGAAGCTTATGATATAGGATCAAAACATAGTAGAGATTCCGCACTCTAAGGATTTAATATCTGATATATTACAATATTCTTATCATCTATCGGGGCATTGTATTAGGATTGAAGACTAAAGCACATTTTCTCATTTACATCTTTTCCCCATGCTATATCTGCTGTGAATATTATTTCGTAGATTATTGATTATTGATACATTCTTGCCATTATATGACTCATAAGCATACTTTGGAATAGTAAATTCAAAAGGGATTTTTCAAACGCCTTCTGGTACTTTCAGTTTACCATTACTATCTCCATCATCCGACCTTACAATGTTTTCTGTTGACTTTAGAAGAAAGATTAAAAGGTCATAAAAGAAAGCATCAGATTCTCGATAGGTCCTTAGTATGAGAGGTGTTTGCATCGTATATTCTTTACTACTTATGCTTGTAATCTCAACTCCACAATCATAAAATTTTAAACCACGGAGTTGTAAGCCTCTTTCAGCAGAGATGATAAGTGTTCCTTTCCTTTTGCTGTTTCTCCTGCAGCATATTCATTTCATTCTAGCTCTATATCAAAATCCAACACCTTGTTAATACATCTCCCTATAAATTTTCAACAATTACAATAACAACGAGTTTTCCTAAGTTTATGCAAAGATACAAAACAACCATTACAAGTCGATAGCTTTTATAGACTATGCCAAAGCGTACAAAACGAAGAAACGGTGGATGATTGGAGTTGTCGTACCAATTTAGAGATTGGATCAGTTAGGACCAAGTAGATATCCACTTAATTATCATCTATTATCTTGATGTCTTCAACTCCTTTCACACATATATGAATGATCTAGTAATTCTGGATACAGTGTTATCAATGCGGTGCTTGCAAAACATGATAACACACGTAATCCTTCAATAGTTACTCTATGTCCATCTGGTGTAACTAACATTCCACATGGCTCAATAATATAGTAGTATTTGTCATAATAATTACATATCTGCATCCAGTTAATGCTACTTCGTTGTGATGGCTGCTGTGCTTCATTATTATTATTGCTACTATTACTATTACTATTACTACCTTGACTTCCAGGAAACGTTAGAGAAATATGTTCAGGCTCTTCTGCCAGGCCATTTAATCCACCATTACAACGTTCTACTCCTGTATTCAAATTGGTGACACATGCTATATATGATTCACCAACTTCAACTATTCCTGAGCTAAAGTTTCTTGGACCCCATTGAATAGGGCTATCATATCCCGATAAATTAATCCTATCACAGCCTAGATCCTCCTTATAAGAGTAAACACACAATTCAGCGAAATCTGTTCCATTATGATATAGATTTACAAATACCTTTAATCCTGAACTACTTCCATCATCATAACCATCATCAGCTTGTGCTTCTAGCATTCCTTTTGGTTTGATAGTTGTATATGTCATCAATATTGACATAACTGCAACTAATATAGTCATCATCCTTACAGTCTTCTTTGCTTTATTGATGCTCTTGCTTTTCAAATTTATTTATCATAATACATATACAATATGAAATCTATAAAGAAATTCCATAAAACCGTATAATCTTATAATATTATAGTTTAATATTATAACTCTCTAGGATAACAAGTTACTAATAGTCTAAAAGTATAAGAATCTCAGAGAATTATAATTTATACTGTTATTATAATTGAAAACATACATCCATGGATATTACTGTCCTTCTGATGTAGAGTTAAATATTCTAGAGAAAGAAAGCAATAGGAAAATACTGGTGGTTTTAAAAGATGCATATCCAGCTGGAAGGAATGCTCATGAACTTGCTGAGATAACAGGTTTACCAATAAAGACAATCTATGCACAATTAAATGAACTATCTAGATGAGGTTTCATTACTGAACTACCCAAGATATCTAATACAAGAAGAGGAAGGCCTCAAACACATTACTCATCACCAGCAATAGTTGAAGATTATATTGATAATCTACAACAAAGACAGCGTTCTAGATTTGTAATAGAAGATACAAAGGGGATTTACAGTATTTATGATGAGGATGAAGCGGGAAAGATGAATCAGAAGA
>JAJNBK010000089.1 GCA_021155845.1 Nitrososphaeraceae archaeon | reverse complement strand
AAAGACTGACTTCTTTAATTTTACCTTTCCTGAGAACCCAGTGGATATTTGGGGACCAATTGATCCAGGTACTTATAGAGCAATAGCTACCGGTTATTTCCTATTTTTGCATAATTTGTCTCCAGGAGAACACAATATAGAATTACGAATTGTTGATCTGCTTAAGGGTAATGAGGGTCCTCCACCTAGGTTCGATCCAATGAGAGAGGCTAGTTTTAAAATTTTAGTACAGTAAAAGGTATTTTAAACAGTCACATTTATTTAAAAAGATTAAAGTTTAAATTTGTAAAAGACAGATCCCAACTACATGACATACTCGAAGCCCTCCAAGCTTTGGTTTTTAGTTATCGAGCCCTTTTATTTTAGATAATAGAGTCCTATATAGTATAATCAATAATACTGCAGATAATTTAATACAATAAAGATTCTATTTTCAATGAAAGATTGAATAAATAAATGGTGGTTTATTTCCGTAACGTCCACACTGTATTGTTTGAGTTATTGGAGTTTCCATCAATTCATGCCTATTTCGTAATTTTATATTAAATGTCTTGATAGATAAATATATTGGTATAAACTTTGAGGCGCCGAAAAATATTAAGAAATGAATAAATAGTTTCTCAAACTAGACATGTGGAAAAAATTTTTATAGATCGATCTTATGTTCAGATTATTGAGTTCAGTTCTATATCAGTTAAGTAAAAGGCTATTTGTTCCTTTCGCAGTAATTATTATAATTTTATCATCCATCTGTTTGATTGCGGAATTACTTCCTGAAGTACATGCCAAACCAATTGTTATGACTACGTTAGTTATCACTATAATTGTTGCTTTAATGGGACTTTCAGCTAGTAGAGGAGTAACGTCAAAATGAGTAATATCAAGGATGAAAAAGATGAAGAAAATGAAGAAATAGAAAACGAAGAGGAAGTATTCAAAGAACGCTCAGAATGGTTTAAAGACCTTTTTAGTGATAAAAGCGGATTTATAGATAATAAAGATCGTTTGCATGCAATAGAAAATGCTCGAACACTTTCTAAAACACCATTCATGGATATAGATACTGGAGAAAGTCCACCACAAAAAGGATTTGATATTACCATAGTTGGTAAAGAAGAAGGATATAAAGCAAAAATACATCATACTGATAATCCGCGTCCAAATTCTAGTTTTGGATTTGTATCTAAAGTAGTGGAAACACAAATTAAATCTCAATTTTCCAAATTTATGATTAAGATTAGATTAGATAAAGATAAACTTACTAATATAGATCCATCCACAATACGTATATTTAGATTCGAGGAATCTACTAGAGAATGGCAATTAATTAACAGATCGGCATCATCGTTGAATGGTGATTATGCTTGGGCGATAATCAAAGAATCTGGTAAATATGTATCTATTGGTTTACCATCAGACCCTTGGTTATTACAGACAATATCCATAATTAATAATTCTATGCCATGGCTAAGAGCCTCGCGTCAAACGCAATCTCTGGATAAATTGCTTAACCAAATTTGTAAATTGACTCTTTGTAATGAAACATTTGAAATGATTCGAGAGAATCCTGAATTAGCTGCAAAATCAGGATTGCCTATAGTTGAAAAGGAAAAATTGAAATACATATGCGAAATATGTCGCAGACTTGACTTATCTGATGGTGGTTTGCCAGAAGCACAGCTCTTTGATATTGATATTTTAAATAATATTCCTCAAGAACTTCTTTTTCCTAATATCTTTTCTTGTCAGAAATGGAGATTAGCAGGGCCAAAAAGATTCAGTGGAAGGATAAAATCACTTGCCATTCATCCTATTTATGGTAATACTTTGTACGCAGGTGCTGCTGATGGCGGAGTCTGGAAAACGCAAAATGGCGGCATCAGTTGGTACAGCACAATGGAATTGGAACTCTCGATGGCCATTGGTGCAATTGGTGTAGCCAAGAGTTTTTCTGAGACAGTTTATGCGGCTACTGGAGAAAACGCCCCTGGTTATGAACCTACATATCCTGGAGTAGGGGTTTACAAAACGACAGATGGAGGCGTAGACTGGGATCTTTTATCACCGATTGATAGTGATAGGTGTACAAAAGTCTTAGTGCATCCTAATGACAGAAACATTGTATATGTCGCAGGAAATCGTGGATTACACAAGTCTGTAGACGGAGGATTAACATGGCTCAATGTCAGAACAGACCACATTTCTGATGCATTCATGGATCCATTTTCTCCAGATATATTATATGTTGGTGTCTGGAATACCGGAGTCTTTAAAAGTCTAGACGGTGGAACGACTTGGAGTTTACTATCTAACGGAATTCCTACAGGGTCCTCAGCTGAATGGATAAAATTAGCGATAGGACAAAATGGTCAACATGGCACTTCTTTCCTAGTAAGTAAAATGGGTTTAGATTCTGGTGAACTGTATAAATCTAATGATGGAGGTTTAACTTGGACACGAATTCCTGGTGAACATCAGAAAGTAAGTTATAATGAATGGACCAATATGGTAGCAGTTGATCCAAATAATGAGGATGTAATTTTTGCAGGTGGGGTTGGTCTCGAACGAAGTAGTAATGGAGGGATTTCATTTTCTACGATTACAGGAACTCATGCAGATAAACATGTAATTGTTTTTGATCCTACTAATTCAAATATTTGCTATCTTGCTACTGATGGCGGCGTCTATAAATCTGATACCAATGGAAATCGATGGGTTCTTAAAAGCGATGGTATAGTTGCTACTCAATTTTATACTGTTGGAGTAGGTCAGAATTCTCCTTTTGTTTTAGGAGGAAGTACTCAAGATCAAGGAATTATAAGAAAAAACTTTTTTCCATTGGGTTCATGGATTGATACTGGTGCAGGCAACGAAGGTGGTATCTTCATAGTAGATCCTAACAATAGCAACAATATTTATGTTACACCTTGGGATAACAATTTACGTAGAAGTAAAGATGCAGGTATATCTTGGACAACTATACTCAATGGAATATCAGATCCTAAAATAGCTGTATCTCATCTTGCTGTCAAATATGGCGATCCTAATCTACTTTTATGCACACAAGCAAATCAAGTATTTCGTAGTTTTGACCAAGGAGACAATTGGACGTCAGTTCTAACCACCAATGGTAATGCTAAATATGTTGCATTCCATCCATCACATACCTCTGTGTGCTTTGTGGCAACAGATCAAGGTAGGATTTACCGAAGTATTAACAATGGAGATCCGGGAAGCTGGACGGAACCCTATACGCCTACTGATAAGCCACCTTATGGATTTATTACGTGTATTGCTCCATGGTGGTATACTATGAGTCTTTTATACATTGCTTATGCAGGATATGGAGGACGACATATTTTTCGTTCAGTCGATGGTGGAAAACATTGGACAAATGCAAGCGGAATATTACCTACTGATGCTCTTCCAAACGTTCCTGTCACCTCAATCATATTTGATCAATATAATCCAGAAATTTTGTATGCTGCAACAGGTATTGGCGTTTTTAGAACACGCGATGGTGGGGATTCATGGGAACCTTTTGATGATGGAATGCCTCGTATAGTAGTCACAGGTCTAGCACTAAATAGAAGTGCTAACAAACTATTCGCAAGTACTATGGGTAGAGGCATATATGCACGTTTCCTATAATAATATTTTTGGTAATTCAACAAGTTCAGATTAAATAATAAATCTATGATTATCATTATGTCTAGTACTATTTTTTATTATTAACAAATGTAATCTTCATTGATACGAACAAATGAAAACTATTAATGATTTTGGGATTAATTATTACTTGAACTATTCCTCACTTACTAAAGTATCTTAATGTTGTAGTAAAATTAAGAAAAGCATTTTAATTAGGGCTAAATATCAAAGAATATTTTATAGTTAAATCTCTTATAAGGTTTATAGTAACTTCTGAATAAGTCACCAAACTAATAAATACTAATTTACCGATCCCAACTACATGTCATGCTCGAAGCCCTCCGAGCCCGATTGAGTATCGGGTTCTTATACTAGATTTACGCATATTCAATTACAATATCATGCCATCAAAATTATCAAATATTTTAACAAAATCGAATCAATCCCTAATCTTGATAACAAAGAGATTGTCAAAGCAAGAATTCTGAATATATTGAATGGTTAATGGAACATCATAAATTCGAAGTTGATGTCATCAAAAGAAAACCATATACTATATCTAAAGAAAAAATCCTTGAAAATATTGTCAATGATGATGGTACAAAAACTTATCAGATGAAGAATTGAATTTAATCAAAGAGAGAGTTAATAAAATTAAACCTATTACAAGTTGGGAACCTATTGTTAAAGAGATAGATAATAAAAATAATAAAAGTGATGAGGAGGATCAGGATTTATCATATATGGAATTTGAACATGAATTTTTTCCTAGTTAAATATTTTTTATTATTGAACATTTTTACTTATACAATATGTTAAACACTAATATTATTAAAACTACAATAATTTCCACCTCAATCATAGTTACTCTTTTCTTTTCTATTTTTTCGTCATCTTTTTCTGAATCTTTCGCTCAAAATACTACTACTTCAATATCAAATAATAATAAAGTAAATGAAATAACTTCTTGTGAATTAACTGTCCCAACAGTACAAGGACCATATTACAAAGAAGGTTCACCAATTAAAGGAAGTGAATTTTCAAAAGGTATAGAAGGAGAAAGGCTAGTAGTTACTGGTAAAATTTTAGGTTTTATGAACTGTAATCCATTAATTGGTGCTGTTTTAGATTTTTGGCAAACCGATTCTAAAGGAGAATATGATAATGAAGGTTTCACTCTAAGAGGTAAGATTATCTCTGATGAAAATGGAAATTATACGCTAAATACTATTGTTCCTTTAAGCTATTCTGAAGGAAATACTACCAGACCTGCTCATATACATGTAAAGGCATGGATTCCCGATAATCCAGGAAATCCAGCATTTTGAAGGAGATCCACATATGGATAAATTTGTAAAAGACCCATTAATAATGAAAATTGTTGAGAAAAATGGAACAAAATATGCTAATTTTGACTTTGTTTTAGAAGACTATCGTAACTTTAGTCCATAAGATGAAATAACTAAAGATATTTTTTCTATTTTTGTAACTTTCTGAGCAAAGTAATTATGTCGTTCTTCTATTGTTTTATCATGTTATAGGTTAATAGTTACGTAAATACATAGATTGACAATTATAGTAAACTACCATTGGTCATTTTGGAATAATAAATAAAGAATTCTATATTTAGAAATAAAATAAAAACAAGAAAAGCAGTAT
>JAJNBK010000088.1 GCA_021155845.1 Nitrososphaeraceae archaeon | reverse complement strand
GCCGAGCTAGCAAATGCAAAGAAAAGAAATATACCATTAACAATCACATTGAATCCTTCACTACTTTTGAGTTTGGTAGAAATGATAATCGTAATTGAACCGAAAAATATTGCACCGGAAATGAGCGCATATACTGTATAAGGTATAGACAATAGGGTAGGATTTGCATTGCCGAGCATAGTTGGAAAACCAGCTGCCACGATGAGCGAGGCACTAGCAAGCCCCATTAGCATAATGGTGAGAAGATTACTAATGATATATTGCATTCGGGTAAATGGCATAACCAATATTTGTTGGAACATTCCGTTTCGTTTATCATTCCAAATAATGCTCCCAGCTACTGTGCTGCTGTTCATAACGTTCTGACAGGCTCCTCTCCTAGTAATGCAGAATATGAATAGCCCGCTACAAATATGTATACAATAGGAAAGACAACTTGCCATATTAAAAATACTTTATCGATCGAAGATATAAGATTCCTATATACCAATGAAAAAATCGCTGATATCAACTGATGCATATGGAACAGTCAGCCATATTTTAATCTAAAACAAATTTATCGATGCTGCAATGTATATATATATATTTATATATATAAATATACATATATGTAAATAGGGCAAGCCATTCTCAATGAGACTGTCGGGCTAAATTTCAAGTCATACTTGATAGTCATGATACTTCAGTGGATAATTTCTTATTAGTTATTAAGATTTAATATCAACTAATCAATAACTGATAGCACAATATTAGAAGTATTTTAGGTAGTTGGGAAAAATTTTCTTGTTATGGGTACAAAGAGTAGACAAAGAAGTGTCTATTCATAACCATATTTATTGTATATTATACTGATTCAAAAACACATTATGATAATAGAAGATATTTTATGCACCTACTGAAATATGACTAGACTCGATCAAACAGCATCTTCCTCGAAGTAATTATTATTGATTTTAGGTAATTATGGTATTACCGTTAAACAAGTCCTTTGTCGAGTAATTAATAAGTTTAATTAGAATCTCTTTAATATTGTACCACTGAGGGGTTGTTTGGTCCTCTAATGAGAGTCTTTTTTCAGTAACTACCAAGTTACAACTAAACAAAATTCCTATTAACATGTTATGTTAGTATATTCTACAGGTCTTAGCCAAACAAAATTGTGTTAGTTTTTCTTAATTATCAAAAGTTGTATGAAATAAAAACTTGTTATAACTCCTTTTTTTGTTGCTTATCTATATCTAATTACGAACTAATTATAACCGTTACGTCAGCCTATGTTCGTGCGTCAGATGAGACGTATATAATACAAAGCATTAAGAATAGTTATAACATAATAATAAATCATAGTGATACACTCGAAAAAATCTGTTAATTCCTCACAATTGATAGATAGAAAAAGAGAAGATAATAATGGAAAAACAAGAGTCAGACCTATTATCGCAGTTAGACGAACTAAGATAAAACTAAACAATCCAATTCTTATTGCAGGCTTTCCTGGCCCTGGCCTTGTGGGATCAATCAGTACTTCTCATATTATTGAGCAACTGCATATGCATCAGATAGCATGTGTAGAGTCCGAGTTTATTGTACCTGGTGTAATCTATATTGCAGGAAAGATAAGACATCCTTTTCGTTTGTACTCAAATCAAGAGGGAAATGTTTGCGTATTAGTATGTGAAGCACCCATAATGATACAAGGTATTCATTCGGTACTAGATACTGTTGTAAAGTGGGTCAAGGACAATGAAATAAGAGAAGTCATAGTATTAGAGGGGATCCCCGTTGAAGGCATACCAGACTCTAGCAGAAAACCCATGATATTGTCTAGTGACATCAGAGGAGATAATAATGATAGTTTATATAAAGACGGTACTGAAGAGAAAAAAGATTTTTCTTCTTCTTCAAATACTACCTTTATAGCGGGGATATCAGGGGGCCTTTTAGCCTCGTGTTTATCAAATGGCATTGCTTGTAAAGCTCTGCTTATATCTGCATCAAGTGGGATCCCAGACCCAGAAGGAGCTGCAATTCTTATAGAATCAATTAGTAATATCACAGATAATGATTTTTTAAAGAGAATAGACGCTCAGCAACTTAGAGAGAAAGGAGCAAATTTAAAACGGCGAATGACAGAGACCGTTAGAGCAGTACGCGAACAACAATCAAGCGAGCATCAAGAACAAAGTCCAACAGGAGGACAGGTAATTTATGGATAGTGAAAATTATTATTATTGTTTAGATTATTTTGAATCAAAAAGCCTAGCATGAATTTATTGCATAGAACATCTAAAATTAATAAATTAAATCGTAAAAATGGGATCAATTATTACTATGATGTCATTATTATTTTATAAGATAGTAGTATTCTAATTATAATAATAACGATAAATCTTGCGAAAACATACGTCAAATAAAACAAACAAAAAAACGGAAAAAACAGTATATATGTAAGAATCTCTATAGACTATATAATTCGTATATAATATATCTCATCTTATGATCGTTATTCGAAGACCAAAACGATCTCGCAATTAGCTTATTTAGTTGTTCCTCCAATAAAACATTGCTAAAGTCACACGATAAACGAGATATAGGATATATTTTTTAATTTTTATTTTTCTCTATATTATCATACAAAATATCCTATGTGTTTACCCTTTCCAATCATTTTTCCACTTTTCTTGTCCCTAAAGATTGTTGAACTTTTTGGAACATGGCTATCCGATTTAACTAAATGTGGAGTACCATACACGTCTGCTAGAATATAATCATAACGCCATAATAGATAGACTTCTTCGTCTGTCATTAAACTTTTAATATCTACAATAGGTCCAGAATTTCTACCTAAAAGTTTTATACTATCATTATACCATATCGGATAGCTTTCCCAAATTGTCTCTAACGGTTTAGGCCTATTTCTAACGTATAATACTTCTGGCCTATATGCAATTATCATACTAAGACCAACCATAGACATTCCAAGAAAAAAGAATATTTGTCTGGCCACAAATACGGGCTGCTTTATATTTATAATATTTTTTTCATTTTTGCCATTTGGGTAACTATCATCTAGGACGCCGAGCTGGTAGGAAGGAAGAAAAATACCTGTGTATATCAATAAAAGTCCCAGGATACCTATCACTATACTTACTATTCCTCTCCATATTAATGAAAGTGCTATAATACAAATTAGGCTGATAGTCATAACCTCTATGACTTTTTCAGCCATAGAGGTAGGATTAATTTGAAAGGGAAGAATAGAAAGATGAATAACAATCAACAGCATAATACTGATGAGATTAAGAGCCAAGAGTATTGATTTGTTCCTATAGAACCATTCATACAAACGTAAATAGTACAGGCTATAGTCTCTGCCTCTATGAGAATTAGCGAACCCTGCTTCCATACAAGGAACATAGATCAATAAATTACTTAAAGCGAATCATTGTTCTTCTTTTTTGTAGATAATTCTTTTGGGTCGGTCTGTATCTTTGGACCCATTTCCACCATATTGCAACATGATTTCGTTTTACAATTCTCGATGATAATCCTTTAGATGCATTTCTAAATGAAAGACCTACAAATTATAAGTACAAGCCATGAGCGATATCTTTCTTCAAAATATGTCCTATTTCTTGTTTGAGAGATATCAAGAGAAAAAGAGTACAATGTGTTTAACTGCAGATTTGATTTTTCCTCAAGTTAACAGAGCTTCTGAAATTATCGTAACACAGTATTTTTGTGTGTTAACAAAGCAAAAGTTGAAAAGTTATCTACTATAATCCCACCTACACCAAGTCATTTAATGACGTCATTTTAGCTTTGTACAAATCTTGTTGTTTTGCAAGGTTATCTTTAACTTATCTGATGTCTGAAGATTCATTCCGTCTCTAATTGATGTTGGAAAAGGACGACATGCTAAGTTTCCCCGCCTAACAAGAGCACTTTCAATTTCTGACCGCATAATAAAGACATTTTATATATGTTTATTATGTATATGATGCGAAGTCTTCCTGTCTTTCTTTCCAAATGCGTTGTAGATAAAAAATCCATATGCCAATTATAAGAGCAAATATTACAAAGGTAATAAATGCACCTTCGTTCGGGTAGTACATTTCTATTTTTGTATCTGTAGCAATTCCTTGTTCTTCTTTCTTCTCTTTCTTTTCTATGTCATATGGTTTATTGGTTATAGGGTTAAGAAGGTTTTCAACAGGGGCAAATTGGTCGGTAAGTATCGGCACATCATTAGTTTTTATGTTTGTTGAATCATAAAGATGATTTGCATAATCGATATCCAAGGTATTAGATGTGAGTATCTTCTGATGCTGATGCTGTAGTTGTTTGATACCATCCTTGCCATATTTTATATCTTGATTCTTGCTAGCGACCAAAAGAATATTTTGATTACTACCTGATTTAAACTCAATAGGAAAAACATAAACTGACGGAAAAACTTCTAACATTGTCTTGTAAACAGCTCTATAGAGATCAGATGTATCTTCTCCTCGTTCTCCAAGTGAGCCTATAAATTCTAAAGTCATTAAATGAAATGGCACATAGCTTTTTGAAAATGCATCCAAAATTATTATATCGTATTTTTGGTTTGATTTAGATAGAAAATCTCTCGCATCTTCATTATAAATCCTTAATCCTGGATTATCGTCATTGCTATTACTACCACTTACATTGAAATATTTTTTGGCTGCATCAATAACAACTGGGTCTATCTCTACTACATCTACAGAGACATTCTGATATGTATTTAGAAAATGTTTTGGGCCTGAGAAACCGCCTCCACCTACAAATAATACATTTTTAGCATCAGAATTAAATATCAATCCAAGAGGAAAATATTTAGTGTACGTAGCAACTAGTTCATTTGGATTATCCTTGTACATCTTGCTATGTACAAGACCATTTAGATAAAGAGTTCTGATATTATTATGAATTCCAGAATCAACTACATCCAGATGACTATAAGGCGTTTCCTTCTCAAATACTAAAATGCCAGAGTGTAAGTGAGGTGGTTCCTGTACTATCCCAGCTAACAATGTATTTGAAGTAAAAAGCAACAAAACAACAACAACAAAACCAGTAAGAACGTAGGGAAATCTTCTTCTTCCTAGACCAATGAGTGATGAAAGAATTAGAGTCAAACCAAGTGCAAATATGATATATCTAATCTCAAATGCTGGAATCAAGACAAAGACTGTCAGAAAGGTACCTACTATACTTCCGATAGTAGATGCAGAATAAAGATTTCCTGATGTATTGCCCAATTTGCTAAGTGTCTTAGTTGCTAACTTTACTGCATAAGGAGAGACAATTCCAAGCAAGAAAGTTGGGATGACAAGAAGGATAAAGGCCGCAAGTAACGAAGTATAGCGGCTATTCTCTAATGTCGTTGCTGCCATTGAAGCAGTAATATCTAACACTAGCGGCGAAATGAACGGTAGAAAGACAATATACAATCCAGTAGAAAATAATATTGAGCAGAACTTTACAAAACTAGGGTCTTTTTTATCAGCTAGTCTTCCTCCAACATGATATCCTAAACTCAAACCAGCTAATATTACACCTATCAGGCTGCCCCATGTGTATATAGAACTACCAAAGACTGGAATCAATAATCTGCTTACTGAAAACTCTAAAGACATAGTAACTATACCAGCAATGAAAACCAATATAGTCAAGATTAAAAAAGGGAACTTTCTAGGACGAACAGAAGACGACGGCCATTTCTTTAAAAACAACATTAGTACTGATGATAAATATCTTATAAGAGGTGTATTGCTTTATTCAGAATATTTGATGACATTTGATGACACTAATAGCTTTGCTGCTACTTGAATATATTATCAGAATACAGAAGACCCAAAGTATCTACAAAATCAGATTCGAAGATTACTATGCAAGCCATCTCTGATACAGAATGTTCTCTACTGAGAAGAAAAGGTCCGTTGAGCAACACACCTATTTGAATGACTAGAAGATTTAGGAGAGGTTTCAAGGTTCGCAAGTGCAGGGTTTAGGTGTAGATGTTTATTTCCGATAAAAGAACATAATAGAAATAATAATAATGTCACCAGCTGTCAAAGGCAGCAATAACTACAATAAAGGTAAGAAGAAGCAAAAATAGACAAAGCATTCATTATTCAGTATAATGACTTCTCAAGAGCCATTAATACCTCAATGATTCATTACAGCACAGACTCAAACGGAAACGATATGTAGTAGGCGTTGATGTTTCTGATCAGATGGGTATATGAACGCCTGTAAAAATGAGCTTGTATGTAATTACCCCAAGGGAAGAAAGCTATTAAATGATAGGTTGCTTTTTTTATGGGATATTTTTTAAATATAGTAGAACAATTTATGCTAGCTTTATCTATAAAATTATATTTATAAAATCTTATGATTATAATTTCATTTTCCATCAACAGTGATGCTATCTTTTCCGTCAAATAGTCGTCAGATTCAATATATGCGCATATACGCTTATGTTTTAACCGATAACTATTATCGAATAAATCAGTCATGCAAAATCTTATAAAGTAATAATTTTTTAATTATGAGATTATGCATGAAACCAAAAGTCCCAAAATCAATAAGAGAACGAGTCATTAAGCAATGGCTTCAAGGTATGTCTTGAGATGAAATTGGTAAAGAATAATGACATAGGAGCTGGAACTATAAGTGCTATCGTAAAAGACGCTAAACAAGAGATTCCTGATATTGACTTAGAGCAGTGGCTATGATCGTAAAGAAGTATGGCTTAGATCTGTTGTACTTGCATCTTCTATTATAATAAAAAACAAATTAGTTGAGATGGGTTTAAATGAAGATCAGGTAGAATCATTCATTGAAAATATCATTATTTACTGCATTAAGCATGGGTTGACAGATGAGGAATTTCTTAATATTGTAAACAAGGTCTGTGCTTTATCAGATAAGCCATTAGATCAGCTGCCTAATCATATCATACAAGAATAGTTAGAGGTAGAACAAGTGAGAGGGGAAAAAGAAGATGCAAAATTAAAAGAACATCAAGTATTGCAACATTACAATGTAAATATTAAGATCTTGAAGAATACAGAAGAAATAAACCATTAATTGACCGTATTAAACAGCTAGAAAATCAACTAGAAAAAAGAAAGAGAAAATCATTATTTGATCAAAAAACTTAGTGCTGAGCAAATAGACAACTCAAGGTTGATCCAGGAATGGAGAATGTCTTCTTCCTAAATTAGCAAAATTTTTAACTAAAATACTGCATTATAATCACTTAGAAAACAAGTGCTGCCATAATTTCTCCTGCTTGCACTAAATAAATCCAATGGACTTACTGCGGTTATTATCAATTGGTTATAAGTCATAAAAAATGTTACTTCACCATTTTTCCAAATATGATCTGGTAGCAATTAGTGATGTCTCAATTTTCACTTACTTATGTAGATATCGACGTCTGCCCACAAACTTACTAATAAAATGCTAATGTTATCTTTGTAGAATCAAGAAAACTCCACGATAACGTCATAAGAAGAGTTAGGGATATGAATGAAGCCTATATCTTGCTAGTCGTACTAAAACACTTTCAGCCAAACAGTATGTATGATTTCTGTTTGCTTGTTACTTTTCTCACCGCTCTAACAGTGAGCAGTATTAAATTAACTGAAATATTACAATAAATGGATAAGAGCAATGTCAAATAAATATGTGGATAATAAAGATGTCAATCACTAAGAAAAAGGATTTAATCACACAGAAAGAAGTAGATGAATGCCTAAAACATATCTCTAATAATAATGATAAGACAAATCAAGAACAACTGTTGAAGCTTTTACAAGAGATGCAAATTACTTTAGATGATCCCACATTTGAGGATTCTATAGATGGCACAAGAATACGTGCTGCCTGTACTATTGAGATAAGCAAAAAAGGAGGAGGAGGAGAACAAAGAGGGAATATTATCAAATTTCAATATATCAAAGAAATCCATATTGATTATGGTAAAGTGCCAATAAATATTAGAGATGATGCCAATAATCCTTCTTATCGCAATGATGTTACCCAAGACCCAATAATAGAATCGTACGATACACTAGAGAAGAGCATTCCTACACTATATGAAATTCTTGGACTTTTAAAAAGGATTTACTTTATGCCAGAAGACTTTTCTAACCGACTGGCTATCGATCGTATACGC
>JAJNBK010000087.1 GCA_021155845.1 Nitrososphaeraceae archaeon | reverse complement strand
ATTCCTACTTGGTTATTCAAATGAATTGACTGCAGAATATATCAAAAAATTGTCACGATCAAAACGTTATATTGAATCATTTTACCCGTTGATAAGTCCCGCAGTTGCAAGATCAATAAAGAAAGAAATCAGAGCATTCATCTCTTAGGGTTACTGTTCTTTGAACTTTTCTTAGACTGCTCTCTATGTGAAAATTCCGTAAAACCACACTTTCCACATGTGTGTCTATCGTTGTGTTCGGCCATGAACACTCCTTTTCCACATCTAGGGCAATCACGTTTACTTCTTATCGTTATATCTCCTTGCACTTTATAAAATTTGTAAACTGCCACTTCTCCCTTTTGCGCTGTCTTTTTATCAGCCATTATCACTTTCTACCCCCTTTGGATCGCGATTTCGTTTCTGCTGCTGTTGCCTGTTTAGCCTTCAATCTGGTGGCTTTCTCTTCGTCTAACAATTTTCTTCTATCTTCCTTTGACATATTTCTTAATATTCTGTAACGTGGAAGATGTTTTTTTACTTCCTCTTCATTGTCGTAGATATACATTGTGGCATAAATATCTGACTTACCAGTTTCACATTTCATATTGATTGGGATAGTTAGGTTTCTGTCGGCGTTCAGTTGCTTTGCTATCATATCTGCTGCATCGATCCTTTTGATTTTACCCGCAGAGTTCTTGAAGAGAGTTTTTACTTCTCGTCTATTTAAAAGAGCATTATTTCGTTCTTCTAAAATAACAACTTCTAAAGACAATTCAAAAAAAAGGGTTTCTCTAACTCATATAAATATTTGCATACATGAATCCTTGCTTGTGTGTGTATGGGTTTGTTTATACTACGCAATGTTCTTAAAGTATTAAAGTATCGAGCCCGGTGGGCTTCGATCCCACGATATCTGGCTTCGGAGGCTTATGCTATTTAATCAGCACCCTATCCTGACTGGGCTACGGGCCCTAGAGTTCTTTTCTTTTAGAGTATTTAATCTTACAGAGCATCCGTCTTTGAAACATACTTCGATATTCATAAAATATTTCAATTATGTATGTAAATTACATATTATATTATATATTTACTATAGTGTAGCAAAAATGTTGTTGTATTATTCCAAAAGTGATATATCCAATATTGTGAGGCTATTATTATGTATGCAAAGGTCTGTCAAATAGAGATACTTTCAAGTTATCTTACTGAGGTAACGGTGGGTGATATGCTTTCTATCCAGTCATTGATTAGGAATCCACTTGATTGGCATCATTTTTATGACAAGATTTCAACAATCAAGAAGGGAGCTAAAACAGATTTTGTCGTTGTTACAGATGGAGGAGACAGAATAGCTGGCTCAGGAGAAGTCATAGATATGGAAAAGTGGAGTAATCATGGACATTTTGGTTTTAAGATAAAAATTATGATCAAGAAACAAAAATCGTCAAGTGATAGACGAATAAGATCGATTTATTCTACAGTACAGCAAACAACTGTCCCAAAACAGGTCTCCGACAAAGAATTGGAAATACCTAATGTTAGACAGCCATTAAGTGCATAAACTGAAATGTCCCCGAAGACATTCGTAATATATCTATAATGATATTCAAGCATTCTTGTCATTAATATTCTAAAGTCGTTATAAGTGTAATCTTAACTGTTAGGCTAATGAGAAACATTGTATTATAGCATCTATATTTAGATAAAAAACTGAAATTTGAATAACAGAAGATCTCACCTGCTAATCTTCAAATAAATATCGAATCAATAATGTTCTGAGAAAAATTATGTTCGTCAGGCCGAAAGCTTAAATGTAGTAGCGGTCCTCTAGATTAGCTAGAAAGGACACTGATATTTATTATATCCCTTTTTTTATTATGACTGCATTCTAGATTATTGGTATATGGTTTTATAATGGCATCTTAGCAACTTGGGCTTGTGAGACACCTCGGATATGAATTGTATAGAGGGATAGCAGATTTAATGTTGTACTATGGAACATTTATAACCGAAAATTTATTTTCGCTCTAATAACTTGAAAACGGTAAAAGTCTTTGCTATAGATATTGACGGTACATTAACAGAAAATGGTGGTGGCATGATATATCTTCCGGCTATTGACAGTCTAAGATATCTTGAGAGACTTGGATATAAAATAATATATGTTACCGGACGATCATCGGTGGAGGCTTATATCCTTGCAGTCTATGGCGGCACAACTAAGATAGCTGTTGGTGAAAATGGTGGTGCATTGACTTTATCTCCACAGGAACATATACTTTTGGCTGACAAGGAAAAGTGTATGAAAGGTTATGAGATATTAAAGAAAAATATAGAAGGTGTAAAAATGAAACCTGTTTTTAATAGACTTACAGAAATTGTATTACTTAGGACATTTGATATTGAAGAGGGGCAAAAAATCTTGGATGAACATAACTTAGACTTATATCTTAGCGACAGCAGGTATGCTTTTCATATCAACGAAAGAGGGGTTAACAAGGCAACAGGATTTAAAAGAGTATTAGATATTTTGGCTTTAGCACCAGCAGAAGCAGTTGCGATTGGCGATAGCCAAACGGATATTCCTCTATTTGATCTCTGTGGTTATAGTGTAGCCCTCAATCATGCCGAAAACCATGTAAAAAAGCGAGCTAGACATGTAGTGTCTGGTAAAGAAGGTGAGGGTGTTATTGATGCAATTGAATATATTACATTAAATTATTTTGGAGAAAGGACTGCAATTGACATTTCGCCTTCTAATTAATGAAATTCGTCAGGCAGTATCAAATAGTCTTATAAATTTGAATTACGTTCACCAAGATTTCGACATATCTGAATCACCCAGAAAAGAATTTGGAGATCTTAGCTGCAATGTAGCATTTCTACTTAGTAAAGCTCTCAGGAGAAGACCTGTTGATATTGCGAATGAAATCATTGAGAAAGAGCTAAAACCGTATATAGAGAAAAAGAAAGCAACTGATTCAATATCTTTTATTCTTTCAGTTGAATCTCATCCTTCAGGTTACATCAATTTCAAAGCAAATATTAGTAATTTAGCTTCTTGGACTCTTAACGAAGTACTCAAAAATTCTAAATACGGCTTTAATGACCTTGGCAAGGGTAAACGGATTATAATTGAGCATACTAGCATTAATCCTAACAAGGCTCTTCATGTAGGCCATATGAGAAACGTAGTTATTGGTGATATACTATATAGAACATTGAGAGCAACGAATCATGAAGTAATAGTTTTAAATTATATTGACGATTCAGGTTTACAGGTTGCTGATATTGTTGTTGGATTCAGATTTGCTGGTCTTCCTCTTTATCCCAAGGATAAAACTATAAAGTTTGATCAATACTGTGGCGATGAAGTGTATGTAAAAATTAACGAAATGTACAAAGACGATAAGTACCTTGAAGAAAAAAGACGGTTGGTTCTTAAAGAGATTGAATTGGGAACATCAGAGATTGCTAAATTTGCTTCAGAAATTACTATGCGAGTTTTAAAGGACCAACTAAAGACATGTTGGAGGATGAAAGCTCATTATGATCTCTTGAACTACGAGTCACATATTGTTACCTCTAGATTATGGAGTAAAACATTTGAAATGTTAAAAGAAAAGGGCATTGCGACTTTACAAACTGAAGGAAAAAACAAATATTGTTGGGTCATTAAGCTAGAGAACGAAGAGGAAAAAGTGATTGTCAGAAGCGATGGAACCGCTACTTACATTGCAAAGGATATACCATACGCAGCATGGAAGTTAGGCCTAGTGGAGGATCCTTTCTTTTATCATAAATTTGCTGATCAATGGGATGAATCTATTCTTTGGGCGACTACCTTAAACCCCAATGCTGGTAATCTTGGACATCCTACTTTTAATTCAGGTGAAAAGGTTATTACGATAATTGATTCAAGACAAGCAAGATTACAGAGAATCATCGCAACGGTCCTGTCGCATTTACAGACTAACAATGATAGATATATTCATCTTGCATACGAGGCAATGACTCTTAGTGCTGATACTGCCAAAAGCTTAGGACTAGATATTGGAGACCGACAATTCATGCATATTTCGGGCAGAAAGGGAATATATATTAACGCAGACTACATTCTAGATAAACTTCAAACCACTGCTTATCAAGAAGTCAGAAAACGAAATCCGGATATATCAAACGATATCACAAATATGATTGCAGAGGAAATATCCATATCTGCCATTAGATATAATTTGATAAAGCAAGATCTTGATAAGATAATAACTTTTGACATAGTGGATTCACTGAGCTTAGAAGGTAACACAGGACCGTACTTACAATATACCTATGCTAGATCTCAG
>JAJNBK010000086.1 GCA_021155845.1 Nitrososphaeraceae archaeon | reverse complement strand
TTATTATCGTATGAGGATTCAGGAAGGTTACTATGTTTTACTTTTTCATTCAAATAGAAAGAAATGGTTGGTAAAGGTTACTCCACAAAAGAAAATGCACACGCATTTAGGAGTCATCGATGTTTCAGCGGTCATTGGAATGAAATATGGCTCTGTTATAAAAACGTCTGAAGGAAAAAGCGTATATCTTATTGAACCAACTGTGCATGACTTTATAATGAAATCTGAACGCAAGACACAGATTGTTTATCCAAAGGATTTTGGTTATATAGCATCTAGGACAGGTATGCAAAACGGCTCTATAGTATTAGAAATAGGAACGGGAAGCGCTGCTCTTACAACATTTATGGCGAGTATCGTAAAGCCGTCTGGCCATATCTACACTTACGATGTCAATCCTGATTTTATGGCTATAGCAAGAAGAAACCTAGAAAAAGCAGGAATGCTTCAACACGTTACAATGCACCAACAGGATCCCCATTTGGGACTTAACATTAGAGAGGCAGATGTTGCCGTCGTGGATCTTGGGGATCCCTGGACTGTTGTGACCGAGGTTCACGTTTCATTAAAAGGAAGTGGCGCATTTGTAGCGGTTTGCCCCACAATGAATCAACTTGAAAAGACCGCAACTGTCTTAAAACAATGCGGATATGCCGATGTTGATTGTGTAGAAATAATGATTCGCAATATAGAAGCAAGAGAAGGAATGACCCGGCCTTCAATGAGAATGATAGGACATACTACTTACTTAATATTTGGAAGAAAAGTTGAATTAAGTAACTCGAAATTACTTGATCCATCATCTTCATCCGCTTCGCCTAAGTCAGATGAGGGTGTTCAAGTAATCGACTAAGCCAATGTATGTCTTATTGTAATGCTATCCTTTTGTATATAATTTTAATCGTCATTTGTTTACATAAATAGCATATGTTATCTAATTATCTCTATAATATTTCTTCTTTTCCCATAGATGCTTTTGTGATAATCGTTTCTCTAATGGGCGATCAGGTTTTAGTCTGTAGCAATGGGATATAATTGTAGAACAACTCAATTGGAATCCTTTTTGTGTTTGCTTCGATAGCTTTGAATGTTTAATTATGATTATCTGTGCAAGTATAGGGATGGCGTCGCCGCTTAAACCGGGGAAAAGGCCAGCTGAATCCCAGGCAGAGATGACAATTATTATGTTACCCACCGATGCAAATCCAAAAGGCAATGTTTTTGGCGGCGTCATATTAAAACATGTAGACCTTATTGCAGGACTCGTTGCCAAAAGGCACTGTGGCCCTGCTAATACCGTTACTGCAAGCATTGATAGAATGACATTTTTAAAGCCTGTATTCATTGGAAATGCCTTAATTCTAACAGCCAGATTAAATTATGTACGCAAGTCTTCAATGGAAGTAGAGGTCACTGTAATATCTGAAGATCTTGATGATGGTACAAGAATTCATGCAGGTACTGCGTTTGTTACAATGGTCGCTCTCGATAAATATGGAAAGGCTACAGAAGTTCCTCAAATAATCTTGGACAGTGCTGAAGAAAAAAGCCGTTTTAAAGAAGGTGAATTGAGAATGCTTTCACGTTTGAAAGAGGCTGGAAGAATCTAATCAACAATTTTTTTAAATATATGTAATTTACCTAGCTTGACTTTGATGCTATCAAATTGGCCATCAAATCTAATTATTTATCAATCATTCATGTTTTTGAAGCCAAATTAAGTGGCCAAGTTGTTCTTATATTTCGTGAACGCCGAGATTTATCGGTTCTTTAATGTAAATAAGAAGATGGTAAACGAGCAAATCCTCCTATAACTTGCTCGCCTGATAATGTAGATTCGCAGAAGCATTTTTTTTAGCTCGCAATTTCTCTAGATTGAATTGATTAGCATTTACTCTGAATATACATTCAGAACATTATCGATAAATTGTCGTTGTGATTGTAAAACATCAAAGTTAAAAAAACACAATGTAATACTTATTTGTCCTTTAGATTCTCAGATCAGAGGAATGTTTTGAAAATTTTGCTCTTTATGTAAAATATAGGCTCGATCTAAATTAAATTGAAATATTCGATTTGATGTCTGAGGTATTCAAAATTTCTAATTAATTATCTATTTCAATTACGCATATTTTTAATAAATCTGTTTTGAGGTTTTGCTTACAGATCATCTTTACAAAATAGATTAAAATAATTCATTGACTATGAATCAATACTAATCTCTACTTTGGAAAACCCTGATCTTGTTTCCAGCCAATAATGCATTTATTATTTTCTTTCCATTGTCTGATCGCTTGTCAGTCTTTATACTGGCTTTCTTTCCTACCTGGCTGTTTAAGATGAATTCATCTTCGATGTAGACATCGACTTTTTTCCCAATAGCGCCCTCATCTACCAATATGTTAACAGTAGATCCAGCTTCAGTAACTTCAAAATCAAGCTCTTTGCCAAGAGTAGGAGTTTTAACTTCCACATCAATTTTTATGCCTAGCATTCTTTCTAACTCGGATATTGTAGATCCACCTTTGCCAATGATCCTAGCGATCACATCCTTGCCTACCTTAACTTGAACTCTATTATCTGAAATTATGTTGATATCAGCATCCGGATCGAATCTCCTTATTGTATCTCTGATTTTTGATTCAGCTAATTTTTTAATGACGTTATCTGACTGAGTGACTGGTTTCAATTCGGAGATTGGAACAACAACATTTTCTTCACCATATGTATAAATTTCATATTCGATTACTTGTGTTTCAAAATCTCGCACCTCTACAAGTGGTCTGGCAAGATCAGCCTCGCTCATTCCTGTTGGAACCTTGACCGTAAGCAGTACTTCATAAATTTTTTCGATTTTTCCATTCTTGATAAATATAATAGTATCGAGAATATGAGGAATCATTCCCAAATCCACTCTGCCTATGAATCTCTGAATTGCGTCTAGTGGACTACTAGCATGTACTACTCCGATCATCCCTACACCTGCTAGCCTCATATCTGAAAATACTCCAAAGTCCTGCGCTCTCCTCACTTCATCAAATATTGTATAATCTGGACGCACTAATAATAAAATATCCGCAGCTTTTTCAAAACTGCCCTCTAACGGTCCATACTGAGTCACCTCATCAGGAACCTGCAAGTCTCTCGGCGATTCAAAAGTCTTTACTATTTTGCCTTTCTTTGCATAGAATTCTGCAAGGCTGCTCGCGAAAGTACTTTTACCAGAACCAGGAGGACCTGATATTACGATCCCCTCTGACCCCTCTGACAGCCTTTCAATTAACTTTTCTGTAGCGTTATAACTTTCGAGTGAGAGCCTCACGATAGGTCTAACTATAGTAATTTCAAGGTTGTCAGAAAAAGGTGGTCTTGTTATAGCAATCCGAAATGTTCCGTATTGTATTACAGTTGCGCCATTACGGCTTATTTCTATGGAGCCTGTTCTATTTACTCTGGACGCTTCAGAAATTTCTCTGATGATATTGGTTAGTTCTAGATATGTACTTTTTTTTTCATCGAGTTTTATAAGTTGAAAATCACCCGGCTTGCCACGTTTTGCCCAAGGTGACACTCCTTCCTTAAGATGAACGCTCATTGTATCTTCCGTAAAGAACTTTTCGAATTCTAAGTTTGTTGTCTTTGTCACGTTTCCTATATGTAATGATTTCACTCCCTGTACCTCAGCAACTAGTGCTTGGACATAGTCAGCTGTAATTAATGTGGCATCTTCATGCAATGCTACATCTTTTATAATCGCGTCAATCCTTCCACGTTTTGCCAGACGAATGTCGTCAATATTAGGACGTTCACCTAGAAATCTGAGGGAGATATCCTTCATTGAACTCTGACCCCTTATCTTCTTAATCTCGTTTAAGCCTACAAACCCATACTCCTTATTAGAAGATGCTTGAGACTGCAATTCATCTAAAACTGCCAAAGGAATTATAATTTCACTACCATTATCAATCTGACCGCCCTCAATCATCTTTGTAATCTCTCCATCAATAATTATACTTGTATCTAAAACATACCTTTTATTATTCAACAGATTTTAAATTCTCTTAGGCGGTTAAAGTGTCTTTGCTAATTATTTAAATGACCTAAAGATATAAATGAATCTAATATGATATTGTCTATTAAAATTTTTAGAATTAGAAATTAACAATCTTAATGATCAATTTAATAACGGCAGACAGAAATTATCAAGGGATAATACATGAGTGAGAATAACTGGCTCTGTGAACTAAGGTTTTAATTCTCTGATATTTTAGTTCTAGGAGTAATAGGTTTGCCTCAAAGTGTCTAGAATCTGTAATAAGAATATAATACATACAATACATACAATACATACATACACATGTTTCTATCTGAAAATAATGGTTAAGAAATATTCTAATATGCAGACAGATTCGATGTAAATAGACACACATACATCGTTAAGGAAATATCTGTTGATGAGCCTCTTTTATAGGTAGACGGGCAGACGAATACTACTGGTCATGGATTGCATACGTACCTACCTACCTCAAGTCATGTCTTATGATATGCATTTATCAAGAGAAAGAACAACAATTTGTACATTATCGGTTTTCAAATGGGACAAGAGAACAACAATATATATTGTTAGAAAGCCTATATTTACAGATGCCACTGGTTGATATATTTACATATAAATATTTATATATATAGCTATTCATGTAGATGCCTAAGATTGAATCGTATATTACATAGATACTAAATTAAAGAATATAATAGAAAGATTTATCCTAATAAACAAAAGTTAAGACTGACTGTATTTTGATTATGACTATTTTTCATGCAGAAAAAAAGATATGATAAAAGCTAACATATCAAATAATTGGTTGAACTATTGGTACTATTCTTGCGTATGTGTGTGAAGGGAAAGGATTAGGTTCTTACCATTTCTGATGTTTGATGGAGGTTAAGTTATCATAGCCATAATCATGAGACATCTTTTATATTACATGTTTAGATCAATTAACAATCACGATTGGATGTTTTTTAAGCATCTAATAAGAAAGTCAAAATATAACATGTTTTTTATATTATCTGACTTGGAACAACAATTCTTTCAGGAATTCTGTGACGAAGTTATTTCACTAGACTCCGCTATCAGGTTTGCAGGAATCGCAGATGAAGATGGCAAGATATTAGCTGTTTCTGAACGAAAGGGTCTTAAACCATTGTTAACGCCAGAAGAA
>JAJNBK010000085.1 GCA_021155845.1 Nitrososphaeraceae archaeon | reverse complement strand
TGAAGTCCCTGAAGTCCCTGAAGTCCCTGAAGATGAAGATCTAGAGGATGAAGATCTAGAGGATGAAGATCTAGAGGATGAAGATCTAGAGGATGAAGATCTAGAGGATGAAGATCTAGAGGATGAAGAATGATTAAAATTTATAGTCAAGACAGTCTAATCTTATGACGAAGACATGTTATAGAGCAAGAATTAAAGATTGTTATGTTGACTGCGCATCCAAATTTGAACTGTCTTGCATTGGTTCTATATCACTGCAACGATTCTTCTCAATTCCAGTATCGAGAAAGAGTCAGTTTATGATCAATACGACTTCTAACATGTTCCTTGGTGAGTATGAACAAAGATGAGGCCATATTACACATTAGCAGTAATTATTATTTTATAGGCTTAACAATTGATACCAATATAAGAGAACAATATATGAGAAGAACAATAGAATTTATATTCTATTGTTCCTCTTTCTAAATATGATATTATTAAAGTAACTTTTCTTTTATGATCTTAAATTTATTATCTATTTTTCTTCAGAGCTTGATAAATATGAATTCGGCCTTGAATATGCGCCCACCCTCTTTATAGGCATTTAATACGCTGAAAATACAGACAATCGATGAATCCATAGCAATTTAAGTAATTTTCTACATAATGAAAATAAAATGATGAATGAATGAAATATGCTTGACTTTGAAATATCTTCTATGGCAATAATAGTATAGGTATATGCCAATAAAAATTTGTACTAAGAGAAGAATACTCATTATTTTCTCTGTTATATTTATTTTTTGTTCTTAATCTTATTATTCGTAGCCCATTGTTGGTACATTTCAATTAATTGAACAATGTCGTCTGAATTCTCTGAATATGTAATTATGACACCAAATTTACCCTTACTATCATGTCCTCTTGCAAAATAATTTGGCCACCGTATCGATAACCTTAATAGCGTCATCTGCTTCAATCATTATTAGTCTACTAATATAGTAAAGCTATCATAACATCGTTTGCTTTTCTAACTAATCGAACAAATCTTACTGCTCCTTTTCTAGTCATATATCTTCTATTCTTTTTTAAATATTATACTAAGATAGAATTAAATAAAAAAAGGCAACACTCTATATCTTGTCTTACAAGAATGTTGAGATGTTGACTATAATATAGAGAATAAGATAATAAATTATAGCTGCGTCATGTAGTTCCCGCAGAATCCAGTATTGTTAGCAGAATGCATTATATTATCTGGCCATCTTATCGCTGTTTTAATAATAATAAACTATCTGATGTTATCACAATTGAACTGTATCCATAAATAATAATGTAAACATAGAGAATTAAGTTTGTATAACTCATTATTTTTTGCCTTGCAAGATCTGCTGAGAAAATAATCAAAGATATAAAGTCATAATTTTCTATAGATATTCTAGTAGTTTATGTAATATGACTACTCCCATTTATCAATGTATAGTCTTTGTGTTTTTGTCATTTTATCAATTTCTATATTCATAGAATCCAGTGCATATTTGGCCACGCTTTGATCAATTTCTCTTGGAACATTATATATCTTATTTTCCATCTTATGATAATTTTTTGAAATGAAGATAATTGACAATAACTGATTTGCAAAAGATAAGGCCATTACTTCTGGTGGATGTCCTTCAGCACCAACTAGATTAACTACTCTTCCTTTCGATATAAGGTATATTTTTTTACCAACAATATTGAAGCAATCTATGTCTACTCTAACACTTGCAGGAGATTTATCTTGGGAATAGAGATATTTTGTATCAATCTCTATATCAAAATGACCAGCATTTGCAAGGATAGCGCCGCTCTTCATTTTTTTGATGTGTTCTTCACGAATAACATGTGTTTGACCAGTACATGTTATAAATATGTCACCAATAGAAACAACATCCGATAATCGTTTTACATTGAAACCATCCATATTTGCTTCAATTGCTTTTATGGGGTCAATCTCTGTTATAGTAATGATCGCTCCCATGCCCCTAGCTCTTGCTGCAACTCCTTTTCCAACCCAACCATATCCACATACTATAATTTGTTTTCCAGGGAGGAAAAGTGACGTTGTTCTCAAAATACCATCTATCGTGCTTTGACCTGTACCATATCTATTATCAAACATATGTTTTGTATAAGCATCATTGACCGCTATTACAGGATACTTTAATCTTTTTCTCCTCTCTAATGCCTTCAACCTTTTTACACCAGAAGTTGTTTCTTCTGAACCTCCAAATATTTTCACTTTGGTTTTATTAGCAGCGATATGTAAATCAGATCCATCATCTGTTATAATATTAGGTCGGAATTTAAGGACAGAATTAATGCATTCCTCGTACTCTCTTTTTGTTTCGCCTCTCCAAGCAAAGATGGTTATTCCTTCAGAAGATAGAAATGCAGCAATATCATCCTGTACAGATAAGGGATTTGCCGAGCATAAAGCTACATCTGCACCAAGTTCTTTTGCCGTCATCACTAAAACAGAGGTTTCTTTTGTAATATGAAGGCAAAAACCTATTCTATATCCTGCGAGTGGCTTTTTCTTTTCATTTTTGATTTTGATCTTATCAAGTATTACCATGTGATCGCGAGCCCACTGATAGGACAATTTTCCATTCTGCGATAGTCGGATATCTGCTATTTTGTAAGACAATGGAGGATACAACGAATAACATATAAAAAAAGTAATGAGAATACTAACAGGTCTGACCTACATTTCTATTGAAATCTTATTATGCTTTACACTTTTGAGTCGGTATTTATTGCAAGAGATAATAAGGTAAAGATCTCATTTCTTATGAATTAATTGCCAAATACTGCTCTGCTGTATAATCTGTCTCATTAGATATGAATATAAATTAACGAGCATCATAACGGGTGATGTAACTTCTTGTCTTAATAACTTAGAATGATCTTGTTACGTTTGTTCAAAGATGGGTCTCTAATAGTTATTGAAATAACATACAAATTATACATGACTCTTTGTTATTTCTAGCAGGAGATAACTTAAAATCAGTCAGATTCTGACGAATTTTTAGTGCAAGATAAACCATATAATAAGATTACAAGTGCTATAGTTACCAGTGCACTTCCTTACGCTAATGGCGAAATTCATCTCGGCCATATTGCATCTACCTATTTGCCGGCAGATATTTTTACCAGATATTCAAGACTTCGTGGAAGAGAGATATACCACGTCTGTGCCTCCGATGACTTTGGAACTCCAGTGTTAATCAAAGCTGAAAAGGAAAATAAAACACCATCTGAATACGTGGATACTTGGAATAAGCGTGATTATGATGATTTTAAATCGCTAGGAATTTCTTTTGATTTTTTTTCGAAAACAAGTTCAGTGGAAAATATGGAGTTTGTTCAATATGTATTCAAGAAGCTTAATGATAACGGTCACATTTACAAAGAAGAAGTAATTCAATTCTATTGTCAGTTTGACAACAAATTTTTGCCAGATAGGTATGTCATGGGTAAATGTCCTAATTGCGGAGCAGAAAATCAATATTCCGATCTATGCGAAAAATGCGGTCGGGTTCCGTATCAAATATTGGATCCTATGTGTGGTATCTGCGGCAGATCGCCAATAAAAAAGAGTAGCTTACATTACTTTTTTAAACTTTCGAATTTCTCCGATCAACTCAAAGTATGGTTGACAAACAATGAGAATCTTCAACGTGATGTAGCTAACTATGTAATCAATTGGATTAATGAAGGACTTCAGGACTGGGATATAACTAGAGATTTATCGTGGGGTGTTCCGATCCCATTACCTGAAGCAAAAGGAAAAGTATTCTATGGATGGTTTGATAACCACCTTTGTTATATTTCTACTTTCTTAACATTTATTCAAAAATCAGGACGAAATGGCAAAGAGGTTTGGAACAACTCGGAAATCTATCACTTTATAGGTAAGGATATAGTTTATCACCATTATCTTTTTTTGCCTGCGATGCGCATGGGATTAGATGAAGAGTACAAACTACCTAATTATCTTCCAACTAGAGGACATTTGATGCTTCACAATCAAAAAATTTCTAAGAGTAGAAATTGGTATATTGGTTTAAGAGAGTTTGTATCTGCTTTTAATCCGGACTATTTGCGATTCTATATCGCATCAATAACGCCATACTCACAAACTGATATAAATTTCGACTGGGATTTCTTCTTGGAAAAAATTAATAATGAACTTATAGCAAATATTGGGAATTTTATTAATCGGGCATTGACCTTTACCCAGAAAAAGTTTAATAACAAAGTTCCTCAGCCAACTAGTTATGATATAGAAGACTTATCAAGTATAGACGAGATTAAGCTTATCTCTACCGAAGTTGGTTCTCTGTTATCTCAGAATGAGTGTGATAAAGCATTGAAACGAATCCTGAAATTTACGACTCATTTTAATCAATATTTTCAGAAAAAACAACCATGGTCCAATATCAATCAGGCTGCAACAACTGTGTATATTGCCGTAAACGCTGTCAGATCGATTTCTATCATGCTAGAGCCTTTTATTCCATTCTCTAGCGAGAAGATCTGGTCCCAATTAGGTATGTCGGGAGCCGTACATCAGCAAGAATGGCAATCTGTATCAGAATTGAAAATTTCTGCCGGTCATACTCTTGGAACTATTGAACCTCTTTTTCGTAAGATTGAACATACGGAAATTGAACAACAAAAAGCAAAATTAGGAAAAAAGGATGAATGAAAAAATAATACGTGGAATAATGGTAGGTCGTTTTCAACCTTTTCATAAAGGACACCTTTCGCTTGTCAAACAAATATTCGAAGATTGCGAAGAATTAATAATTGCTATAGGAAGTGCACAATTTAACTATATATCTCAGGATCCTTTTACTGCTGGTGAGAGAATATTAATGATACATCAGGCACTATCGGAAGCACGGATAGATCTTACAAAATGTTATATTGTACCGATTATCAATGATGAAAATAATGCACGATGGTTTGCGCATTTGACATCAATGGTTCCTCATTTTGATATCTTATTTTCTGGCAATCAATTTGTCAGGAGCCTTGTTGCAGAAAATGTTAAAATCAAGAAACTGGTGTTGCTGAGATAATTGAAGAAATAGGAGGTGTCACAAGGATTAAGATGCTATCTCATTCTGATAGCAATCCACAAAGATGGTAAATCTTGGTAAAGGGTCTAGATCATGCCCTGTTTGTCCTAATTGCGGTTCGAAAAAATTTAAGATTTTACAGCATCTTGAGGAAAGAGTGATTATAGAATGTCTGAGATGCACTAAAAGAATCTGTATTTGATATATACAGTCTATAAATCATGAGTAGAGTTATTAAAGTCCCTTATAAAAAAACTGAAGGATAACTTGTCTTTAAATGTCTGAATTAGGATGATTGCAACATCATAAAAAGGGCAAATTGATATATCTGCATCTTATTTTGAGATAATAGCGCATATATATACCGATTTCTCACTCATGCTCATGACTGCTAAAACGTGGCTTGATGATGAAGTTAATCTTGGTTCAATTAAGGATGAAACTATTGCAGTAATAGGTTATGGTATTCAGGGTCGAGCGCAAGCCAATAATATGAAGGAGTCTGGTCTAAAGGTAATAGTT
>JAJNBK010000084.1 GCA_021155845.1 Nitrososphaeraceae archaeon | reverse complement strand
TCCAGATGGAGAATCAGGACCGAGAATTACTATTATTCCCTTTGAATCTTTAAATTGAGATGGTTTTTGAATTGCGTCAGCTGGCGACATAAATTTTACAGCTTCTCTTGTTATCAATGCCGGAATATGGATAAAGTTCTCTACTAGAAGATCCCATTCCTCTCTGGACAAAGATAATAAACTGCGATTATAATCATAGTCGCCTGTAATATGAATGAGGGAATCAATACTTCCAAATTTTGTTTTGGCAGTATTAAAAATTCTCTTTATTTTCTCTTCGTCTGCAAGGTCCAATGAATGACTATGAAAATCCTTATAAAATTTTGTATCGTCATAGTTTTTACTTAAGATTATAACTTGTTTTACACCTATATCATTCAATTTGTTTGCTAGACTAATGGTTCGCTGGACATCTTTTTCCTTTGATGATAAAATACTCTATCATTGGGGATAATTCTACCGTTGATTAATTTACTGATAGTATCATCAGACAAAGTCAAGACCATATCGGCTACTTCTTCTTGACTAAGAAATTCATTATCTACTATCATTTTACTCGTATTATTTTGAATTTTTTCTGCTATTTCCTGTATCTTTATCAACATTCCTTCAATAGTTTTATTTAGATCGTCTTGATTGGGAGTAAGAGCAGCAGTAGTAGTAGGAGGAGAAGAAGAGGAGGAGAAGGTAGCATCATTACTACCAGTAATAGTAGTACTAGTAGTTGTTGTTGAGGAAGAAGAGGGAGGAGGAGAAGAAGAAATAGATAATCTAGAATTAGATATTTGCTCTGCTATTTCCATAATACCCTTTGAAAATACCTCATGAGATTCTCCCAAAAGATCCAATCCCTTTGTTGAAGATACCTCTACCTCAGTTGAATCAAGTCCAGGATATCCTCCTATACGCAAAAATTCTGCAGCTGCTTTTGGATAAACAGTTTTATAAATCCTATCAGAATGGACAGGTCCAGGGTTAGTAGCTACAGACTTTATACCTCGCTCTACCAATTCCCATGCTAAAGCTTCAGCCAGTCTATTTTTAGCTCCTTGTGCAGCAGTATACGGAGTTCTAAACCTGTATGGCCTTTGTTCATATTTGTTTTCTTCAGTAAAAAATGTAGCAATTGTTATAATTTTAGAACCTTTATCCATTACTTTAAGTCCCTGGACAGATGTCCAAAAGGTACCAGTAAGATGGATAGCAACACAATCCTTAAAATCCTGAAAGGACGCATTAGTAAAGGTCTTTACTGGACCTGAAACTCCTGCGTTATTTACAATGATATCTACCTTACCAAATTCTTGTTTGATATTCGAGAACATTTCGTTAATACCGTTCTCATCTGAGACATCTACACCAGAAAAAGATCTAACCGTACCTGATGATCCTACTTTTTTCATAATATCAATAACGATCTCAGTGGTTTTGTCCAACGGTTCTTTTCTTCTTCCCATTATAATAATACTCGCACCTGTTTCAGCAAATTTTTTAGCAATAGCTTGACCAATGCCTGTTCCGCTTCCGGTAATCACAACAATTTTATCCGAAAACTTTAAACTCGGCGATTTTAAAGATTCTGCCATTATAATTTTGGCACATTATATTCGACTATAAATCTTTTGCTAATCAGGCGCTTATGAAAAGTATATTTTACAAAAAATCGTAGCTAGCTTATTCTAAAAATTGATGACAATCACATTTTGTGCATTTATTGTCACCTTCATATGATACATGGTTTCCTTTTAGATGACTACACCTTTTACATACCAAGAGTTCTTCGCTCATTCAATCATATATTTCTTCCATGAATAAAAATATACCTACCTTACTAATCAGTTACCTTTAAGAGTGGAATGTGACTAAATACAATTTGCCGCGAATGAAGAGGAAATTGAACAGAATATATTTTCAAATTATTTTTAGTTTTATTTTAGGAAACTTCCTTATTGCAACATCATCATCTCAGATTATTATTCAAGATATTTTTGCACATCAACTTTTTAATTCTTCAGGTCAGAAAATAGGAAACTACTATGTACAAGTTGCAACTGACCCAGAGATACCCACAACTGGCCAAAATACAAAAATAATGATGAGAGTATCAAGTGTAGATGGTACAGAACTTTCGGATGTTCCCATTTCTATTTTAATAGAAAGAAATGGACAAGAAATTGAAAAAATACCTCAAATTATAGTAACAGATGGACACCACGAATTGGACTACAAGTTTCCCGAACCAGGAAATTATGTTTTTTATGTATATTTACAAGACATTTATTTTAGTGGAGAAACTATAACATACGTATTTAATCTTAGTACATTGAATCCTTTTGGTTATATTTTTTTCTCATTAATTACCTTTGCTGTAGTAACCCCTCTAGTAGTTATAGCAATTATCTTTGTAACAAACAAGAGAAGAAATAAAAAGAAGATATCAGAAAATAAAAGTGTATAAAATAAGAAACAAATACAGAAATAGCGGGATAGGAAAAAACAACTACTACTAAAGAAATTGGAGTGAGATCATTATTAATATAATATTATTATATTTTATTATGATAGAGTACTAATTTCCGGTAAGAATAGAAGAATTGTTGTCTAGGAAACAGTATTAGATTTCTTTTCTAAATTTGAAATAGATTCTTTTTTATTATTATTATTATTTTGTATTCTTCTACTGTATAGGGTAACTATAACCATCATAGAGAATAAGATTATGCCTATTCCAAGATGTAAGGTTACTAGATGGGCATGGAGACGTTCTATAATTACAATAGCACCCAAAGTAATTTGAGCTATTACTGCAGATCCTGCAATAATAGCAGCAATCTTCATCCCTTGAGGAGCCTGTTTTGATTTAAGTGTAAATACCATTGTAACGATAACCATCAATCCTGTAATTGCTGCTATAGTGCGATGAAAATATTCTATTATAAAATCTTGTAGTGGAACCAAACCTGCGGGACATAGAGGCCAATCTGGACATGACAAACCTACACCTGAAGCACTAACATATCCTCCGATAAATATCAAGACAAAAAGTATAGAAAGTGTTGAGAAAGAAAGAGTTTGTAGGAACATAATAATATAATCTTTTTTTGTCCTTTGTTGGTTTTTTTTGTTTGTTTGTTTGTTTCTTTGTTTGTTCTTCTTGCCCTTTTCTAAATAAATGAATTATTCTACTACTAGAGTGCCTGTCATGTATGGATGTACTGTACAATAATATGGATGTGACCCTGCATCAACATTTGTAGTTTCTAGCACCTTAGCTTCGCCACCATTTATTATACTGGTATCAAAAAGCTTGCCCGAAGTTGCATCTGATGCATCTTTACCATTTGTAACAGTATGAGGCATCATATCCAAGTTGTCAACAAGTATTGTATTACCCTTTTTGACTGTTAGTTCGTCCGGTTCATAGTCAGGATTTCCTTGCGTAACCGCTCCTTCCAGGATTGTCAAAGTAACATCTGCTGTTGGTTTGGCGGCTGTTGCGGCGGATGGAGATTCACCCGTTGAAACTGCTGCTGATGGAGCGCCAACAGGAGCAGCATGCCCCAATGTAGGACTAGGACTGGATAAATCAAATTTAGGTTTTAGTTTAGACGACGGTGGTGGCACTGCATTCATGTTATCCCATTGGCTTAAAGCTATTACAGCACCTACTATCATAATGCCTACTACAATAGCTAGACCTTTAGCTAGCCTTTTTGTAGTTGTTCTAATGATGGGGGTCTCGTCGTCGGTAGTCATAATATTGCTCTCCTATATTGAATGGATCGTTCATTTTTGCGGCCACTCCTATCATAGCGCTCTTTAGCAGATTGTATATCATTAGCAGGTATGAGAACCCCACAATCCAGGCACCTGTTGTTGCAAGTTGATTCATTGCTATCCATTCTGGTAATGGGATATAATCGAAATACCTCCTAGGCATTCCCATTAAACCTAGTACGTGTTGTGTCATAAAGACTAATATTACACCTGTAAATGCTGCTACAAAGTGTATTTTTCCCAGTTTTTCGTTATACATTCTTCCAGTGATCAACGGGAACATGTAGTATATGAAGCCTGTAAATGTAAGTGATACAGTACCCATAAGGATCAAGTGGAAATGCCCAACGACCCAATAGCTATCATGAGTTATAAAGTCTAAAGGTAATGCAGTGTTAACAACACCACCTGCTCCTGATGCAAAGAATAGCATTATTCCTCCTAGACCAAAAAGCATAGGAGTTGCAAACTTTATCCTTCCTCCCCACATGGTTGCTATCCAGTTAAAGACATGCATTGCTGAAGCTGGAACTGCAGCCAAAGTACCTACCATAAAGACGGTTTTTTCTGTGAAACTCATACCTGTTGCAAGCATATGGTGCGCCCATGATGCAAATCCAATAGTGGACAAGAGCAGGAACGCTATCACCCCTGACTGGTAGCTAAATATAGGTTTTCTTGAGAATTTAGGTATCATCTCATATAACATACCCACCGCCGGTAGTAAGAATATGTACACCTCTGGATGGAAAGTAAACCAAAAGAGATGTTGATAAGCTATAGGATCACCACCCAATGCAGGATTAAAGAATCCACTTATACCAAGCCTATCTGTATACAGCATGATTAAGGCTGCAGCAAAGGTGGGTATAGCAACTAGAATCATAAATGAAATTGCTAATATTGACCAGGCAAATAATGACATTTTCATTATTGGTAAATCTGGATGTTTACACTTTAGCATAGTAACTATAAAGTTTATAGCACCAAGTACTGATGATAGACCCAAGATCTTTAAACCAAATATCCATAACTC
>JAJNBK010000423.1 GCA_021155845.1 Nitrososphaeraceae archaeon | reverse complement strand
TGTAAATGCACGAACCCTAGAGGAGCTTCACAATATAATAATCGAGAGGATTGGCAAAATTGAAGGAATTCAGAATACCGAAACTTTTGTTGAAATGCAGAGAACGGAGAAGGAGCCTGTTTATGCAGTTCAGCCAACGCTATCTAGATAAGAACGACTGATCCTTAGACTTTTTAAAATATATGTATATATTATTTTTATTCTGTTATATTGAATAAATCTAGCAGCTAGTGTTTTATATTATCAAGCAATGATCTAAATATAATATTTTTGCACTTTTTCTAAATATAAAGTTTAATTATGCAATACTAGCAATGCAATATTAACATTATTGTTGAGTAAACATATAATAACTTTAATTCAATAGGTTCAAATAATGCATGCAAGAATTTGAAGTGAATCTTTTGGCATTTATGCAGCGAAAAGTTATAGAAATCCTTCAGACATTGAAATTAGCTAAGAAGACAAGCAAAGATGACTATTTCACACACCTTCGTCTAGTACTTCTAGGTATGGCTGTTGTAGGAGGAATAGGGTTTGTAATCAAGTTAATTGCAGAATTCATAACTTCTACTGGTGGAGGAAGAACCTAATCTTTTACTCGATTTCTTACAAAGGTAGTGAGAACAGCTAGATCATCTAATCACCTGATAAAAGATAAGATCTCATTTGCATAGCGTTTTAATATATATCTCTTATCTGTCTTGCTCTCCTAGGTGTTTATATAATTATATCATAGTAAATCAAAAGCTTATTCTAAAAGTAAAAAATATGAACATATACACACTTTTGTTTGTCTAATATGAATCTATATCAGATGTTATCTAGAGTAGCTAACTAGTTTGAAGAGCAATATTACTTGATTTCACAATAACTATCTTTATAAATCACAATAACGAGAATATGACCTTTTCTTGTTATCCTAACAGATATACCATTCGAAAAGACATTAATAACATCCTAATACTTCGAAGTATTTTAATCACCCGCCATTTAGTGAATCTACATAGTGGTAAAAAAGTCGAAAAAAAAAGCTAATATGTGAAAAAAGACGCCTTGGACTTTATAAAAGATTTAACTTCATTGATGATATGATATTAGTTGACAAATTTAATGAAATCTCAGATGAATCGTTTCAACAACGTCTCAGAAAAACTAATTCTATTATCATTCCGCATGGAACAATGATAGCTTATATGAGCAGAGAAGAGATTGAAAAGATCACAATTCCTTTTTTTGGAAATAAATGGATCATAAAATGGGAAGCAGATAGAAAACTAAAACAAAAACTAATGAACGAAGCACTATTGACTACACCAAGATATGTACAATCAAAAGAGAGCATTGAAAGATTATGTATTGTCAAACTACATGGAGCGGCTGGTGGTCGAGGCTATTTCCTAGCCTGGAATAGGCAAAGTTTCGAAGAAGGTGCAAAAAAATTGATAGATCAGGGAGTTATTACTAGTGAGGATGATCTATACATACAAGAATATGTAAATGGTGTTCCAACATACCTGCAATTTTTTTATTCCCCAATTACAAATGGACTTGAATTTATGGGTGTAGACAGAAGATATGAGTCGGATGTTGATGGTATGGGTAGAATACCTGCTAAACAACAATTAGGCATTGAAATGCAACCATCGTATAACGTAGTAGGGAATATTCCTCTTGTTCTAAGGGAATCGCTGTTAGAGGAAGTGTATGCTATGGGGGAAAGATTTGTCAAAACAGCAAGACGCCTTGTTCCACCAGGAATGACAGGCCCTTTTTGTATCGAGGGTGTATACGACAGAGAAGGAAAATTTACTACATTCGAGTTTTCAGCAAGGATCGTCGCAGGAACAAATCTATATTCGCAGGAACAAATCTATATCTTGATGGTTCGCCATATTCAGGACTAATATTTGATAAACCTATGAGTATGGGCAGGAGAATAGCTCATGAGATCAAGATGGCGAGTAAGCAAGGGCGGATCAATGATATTTTAACATAAGACTTCCTAAATTGTTATCAAAAAGAAGCAGAATAAGTTTATGATATGGAAAACTGTATAAAATATATAATATATTCTATAAGTATGACGATGCAGAAGATACTTTCCAAATATCACCCATTTTCTAACCCCTTATATCATCGATTTTTAGAGATAAAGTAAGTTACCAAGTATACTTTATGAAATTTATCTAGATGCTATTAGAAATAGAAAGTAAAAACTATTCAAGTTCAAAGATGATAGTCAAGATAAGATTTTGTCTGAGAGTCATCTCAATGGATAAAATATTATCCCTGATTTAATTGTCATAGTATTTTCCGATAGAGCTTGTCAATTTACTGCTATCTTTCAATCTCATTCTCTCATCTGTTTTTCATTCTTTTATAGATAAGGAACATAATGCTCCTGAAAACTATTGTTGTACAAAGACTTTCGTTTTCTGATCTTTTTTATAGTATATCTGAGAAGAAAAGAAACTCATTTGGACTATCATTTAACATTTAACAATACTTCTGAAATAAGTAAAACTATTAAGGATTATTTATATACATTTAACATGTGGT
>JAJNBK010000083.1 GCA_021155845.1 Nitrososphaeraceae archaeon | reverse complement strand
ACTATGGGAACTAGTTATATTTGTACTTCCACTAAAGACTTGCAAACTCAATATTCAAGAGATTTTCCTTTCATTAAAATGGCAAAGGGAGCAAATAACTTTCGTTGTCTCGTAAAAGAAGATTTCATTAAAAATAAGTCATACAAGTGCGGAGTGTGTGCTTCAGATTATATCAGTGAATGTAGGCATACCAGCGTTGAGTATGGTCCTTGTATGACAAATAAATCCTTCCAAGACGATGGTTGTAAGTATAGAACCTTCTTAAAAGACTATAACCTATTAAATAAAGGAACGAAGGGTGAGCAAGCTATTGTTAATAAATTCGCTGAAATTAATTATCGGAGAGAGTATTCACAATGGCTGCATCTTAACAACCTAAGAAACATACAAGAGTCAAATACATGGAGACCTTGTGAATACTTCAATCAGCTAAATATAGCCTTAACGTCCAGCCATTCTATCTTCAATTATTCAAATTTCTTGGCTTTTCTTCCAAACACAAAGATTTTGCAGCCAAGAGAATTTTTGGTGCTAGACGAGGGCCATTTATTGGAGACAGAGATAGTGAAATTTAGGGGGCTTTCCATATCTAAAAGAAGATGGAAGAGATATATTCAAAATTTAGAAATAATTGATTATGGCTATAATGATCTAGAAAAGTGGATTAAATTATTAATTGAACTTGAGACAAAAATGCTTACACTAATTGGAAATACTTCAGAAATAGAACCATTGGCTTTGCAACGAAAGATTAGGTATAACTGGTATGACGAGGGGGAGAAAGAACAACAAATAGGTGAAAATACTAATACAAAATCAAAACTGCCAGTAAAGAAAAGGAAGGTCATCTCTGGTGCGGACTTGTATGATGGTGACGATGAAATTACTCGAAAATATCAAGAGTCCTTTTCAATTATGTCTCATGCTAAGAACCTAAACGAAGAACTTGCAGCTGATGCTCTGAGGGACACAGAAAGACTAACTATTACAATAAACAATATACTATCAAATCCAAGGAATTGGATAGTATCTGAAATAAGGAAAGAAAACTATGAGGTCGTGAAAGTTGAGCTAAAGCCTTTGGATATCTCTCGTTATTGTAGGGCTGTATTTGAAAAGTGTTCAAAAATACTAATAATGAGTGCAACCATACTTAACCCCAAAGCATTTTGTAGAAGTGTTGGTTTAATATATGATGATAATGAAAAGGAAGTAAAATATATCCAGGTCAAATCAGATTTTCCTATCCAAAATAGACCAATCTATGCTCTCAATATTGCCTATCTCAACTTTAATAATTTACAATTGCCGGAAATAAAATCAAGTATTACAAAGACAGTCGACAATATCATGACGATACACAGGAAAGACAAAGGAATAATACATACCACATCTTATGAACAATTGAACTTTATAAAGGAAAATATATCCCAAGAAAATGCACGAAGGCTAGTAGTTACCGATCCAGAAATACAAAGAGAAGAAGTGATACAAGAACATATCAATAGTATAAAGCCTACGGTCCTCATTTCCCCTTCACTACATACCGGGCTTGATTTAAAGGATGAACTTTCTAGATTTCAAATTGTGACTAAGGTTCCATATCCAAACAAGAGTGATAGGTGGATAAATGCAAAAAGGAATCTGGATGAAGAATGGTACTATTGGCAAACAGCGTTGAGATTAGCACAAGCATATGGGAGATCTGTAAGGTCAAAAGAAGATTGGGCAAAAACATACATCTTAGATTCTGCTTTTGGTTATTTCCTAAGTAAAAACAGAAATATTTTGCCACATTGGTTTATACAAGCAGTTAAAAATTATAACTAAATGTCTTCTGTTGTGGCGTACTCTGTCTCTGTTAACATTCAAGCATCGGCTTTTGCTTTCAAGTCCAATCAGCGTTAAAAGCAGGAGATTCTATTCTATCCTTTGCTATTAGCTAAATCTATCAAATGCTAGGGTAAACTTTAAGTCATCTATTTGAAACCGCCTACATTGGTGTTAACTTATAATATTCAAAAAATACTGAAAGGTACGGATCTGACTGACTGTCGATATTATTCTAGAAGAGACGGAATATACGCCACGTAAAATAGTCAGAGGAACATGGTCTTCAGTTATAAATGCAAGAACAATAACAGAAGTTGTTTGACTAATATCTTAACAGACTTGGAAATGTTGAACTTCGTCTATATTATTAAAGAGTAAATATAAACGTCATATTTACTCTTCGTCATATAATCATGTCAGACTATGAAAAAACTTTAGAAATCATATTTGGTAGATGGAAGAGTCAAACACTCTATGCTGGAGTCAAGTTGGGGGTTTTTGAATGTCTAACATCAGAGCCCAGGAACACATCTGATATTGCAAAGCAACTTAGCCTCGATTTTGCGCTGACTTATAGACTTCTAAGGGCCCTAGCCTCCCTAGGTTTCTTAAAAGAAGAATGCGATTATAAATTTTCAATCAGCAAACAAGGTGAGCTACTCCAGAAGGGCCATCCCCAGACATTAAGGGAAGTAATACTATTAGAAGAGGGGCCAGAACACTATGCAATCTGGAAGCATTTACCTGCAATGATTAAAGATGGCCAACAGAACGCTTTTCTCCGTGAATATGGTTGTAAGGCATTTGAATACGCTGAGAAAGATCCAGAATATGCAGAAGTATTCAGTCGAGCTATGACCAGTTATTCTGCTGCTCAAACTACTTGGGTGTTAGACGCACTTAGTCAATATGATTTTTCTCAAATACATCATTTGTGTGACATTGGTGGAGGATATGGGCATCTGTTGAGTAATCTACTTCTAAAGTATCATCACATGAAAGGTAGTGTATTGGAGTTAAAATCTCTCATCAAGAACAAAGAGTTGTTGTGGTCAAGTAAAATGGGACTAGATGATCGGTGTATGTACATAGAAGGAGACATGTTTAAGGAAGTTTCCCCTGCAGATGCCTATATTATGAAAATGATCCTTCATGATTGGAATGATGAAGAATGTATCAAGATACTTTGCAATATTAATAGGTCCTGTTCTTATCACGATGGAAGAGTGTTTATTGTCGAATATTTAATTACAGAGCCAGAGAAGCCACATTTTTCAAAACTTTTTGATATACATATGATGTGCTGGGGAAGTGGGAGAGAAAGAACAGTTGAAGAATATTCTTCTTTGCTAGAGAAGTCAGGCTGGAAGTATGTTCAAACCCACTACCCACAGTCTGGATTAATTGGAGTAATTGAAGGTGCTAAAACAAAGGAATAATCTTTGCATGGGACAATCACATATGTTAATTATGGAACAAAATTGAGACCAGATGTTAATTGACTATTAGATTGAAAATGACGATATAGTGGATCAAAGGTTTAAATTCTCTTTTTATTTTGTTTTTGTTGATAACCAATGAATATTGGGATATTAGGATCTGGCGACGTAGGGCGTAGATTAGGTGATGGTCTGATTGCACTTGGGCATAAAGTAAAAATCGGAACCCGAGAACCTGGTAAACTAGACCTTCAACAGTGGATCAATAATCATGGACAAGAAAAGGCAACTGCAGGGACATTTGCTGAAGCAGCATCATTTGGTGATGAGCTGATATTTCTTGCAACCTTGTGGGACGGGGCACCCAATGCCATAAAAATGGCTAATGTAAAGAATTTTACTGGTAAAATTGTTATTGATGTCACAAATCCCCTGGACTTTTCGAAAGGCATGCCTCCTAGACTCGCCGTTGGTCATACCGATTCTGCAGGTGAGACAGTTCAACGTCTCTTACCCGAATCGAAGATAGTAAAAGCGCTCAATACTGTAGGTAACCTCCAAATGATCCATCCCGACTTTCAAGGTGGACCCCCTACTATGTTTGTGTGTGGAAATGATAAGGATGCGAAGAAGACAGTAGCAGACAGTATTCTCACACCATTCGGTTGGGAGACAATAGATATAGGAGGCATAGAGGGGTCCAGATTGCTCGAACCGCTCGCAATGCTGTGGATTATATATTATTTTAGAACAAATACCGGAAACCATGCTTTTAAGCTATTAAGAAAATAGAAATTTGTAATATGAAAAAAGCAAACTGAGAGTAAACTATTGGATTGTTCAGAGAAAAATCTGGAAAGAGACCTGGGAGTCTTCATCGAGTAAACGGATAGATTTATGATAGGGCCACGGCATAAGTATGAATGAAAAACATAACAATCTTTAGTAGTAGTTATATATTAGAATCATAAGTAAGAATAGTATGGAGCCAGACATTCAACTATTAGAATTGGCTGATGGAATAAAGGATGCTTTAGTGAATTCAGGATTCATTACTATCAAGTCTATACTTAGAAGTACCGCATCTGATATTTCTCATAAGGTTGGAGTAGATCCGTATATCGCACAAATTATTTTTCAGGAGGCTAAAAGAGTGGCAACAGAAATGAC
>JAJNBK010000082.1 GCA_021155845.1 Nitrososphaeraceae archaeon | reverse complement strand
AAGTTACAAGCAAAATGAAAGATGCAAATTCAATTGAGTTTTCGTTTACATCTCTCTGGGCCAAAATATAATGTCAATTCTGTTCTGAATCCGACCCGGTCCATTGAATTCTCATTTCAAAGTCCCAATTACCTTAAAATATCATCTCAACCCACGTCTAGTACATTACGGTACCAAAAGAGAGATCTATTTAAGAGACGCAAAAGACTGGCAGATTGGATTAAAAGAGTAAATGATGATGATGTGATGAGCCAGAGATAGAACATATATCTTAAAACTCTTCGAATATATGCAAGATAGAGAAAGGAGCATAGTCTTTCATCTGCTTTGCATAGTTGAAATATTTCTGACTTGTATGCTGCTAATACTGTTACTTTTATTTGATCTCTCCCCCTGCCAGGTTTGAATGCTATTTTTGTAAAATCTTAAAGGTGCTCAAACTTTAGCGCTTTACGAAGTGTTCCTATAAAGAAGAAAGTAAATGGTAGGAATGAAATAGTTTAGTATCATAGAAGAAAGTAAGCGGCATCATAAAAAACGTTCCCTTTATAAACTATGATTATTTATAGCAGAAGATAAAAATTGCAGATTACAAAAGACAGAAGAAAGAGGGTAATCGATCTATATTTTAATCAACACAAGACTTATGCTGAAATTGCACAAATAGAAAGAATGTCGCCCCGTGACATACATGCTATTATAAAGGAAGAAGAAGCAAGGCGACAAAAACATAAAGATCAAGAGATATCCTCCAAAGCCAACAAACTGTTTTCTAAAGGTAAGACAACTGTAGAAGTAGCCAACATACTAAACCTTCCTGCAACAAAGGTGTCTAAACTATATAGAGAATATTGGCATCTAAAGGGGCTACATAAACTTAATTTAATATACAAAGAGACAAACGGCAAACTAGAGCCATTCTTGAAACTATACAAAGAATTAATAAAGAAAAGACGTATGAGTATTGAGCAGGTAGCTAATATTGTAGATACTGCTATTCATAAACTTCCTTACATGGAAAATCTTCATCGTCAGGCCAAAGATCAGGTAGAGAAGATGCAACGCACAATACAACGATTGGCAGACGACATAAGGACTTTGGAACTTAAAATATCAATACTAGATAAGACTGCATTCTTCTCTGAACAAGATTGCAAGAGAAAACATCAAGAAATACAGGAACTTACTGCTCAAAAGGATCTACTAGAAAAGTTGATCGCAAATATATTGAATGGAGAAGGCTACTCTAAGCTAAAGCAGGTCGCCAAAGAAAATGTTAAAGCTGTATTATCCGGCAACAAAATACTGATATCAACAGCTTTTGCAGCAATAATCCAGACTTTAAAAACCGATCCACAAATGGTTAATTTAATTTACAGCATATCCAGCGCGAACAATGGCGAACAATATAATAATAGCATCATCAAATATCTTCAATTCAATAAGGATAAGATATCAGATCTAGCCGAAAAGAGTTTCGAAAACCTTGTAGAGGTATTGACAAAGAGTGCTATAAATAATGCTGTGGTTTCTTCTTCCAATCCCACATTATCGCTGTCGCACTCATTATCATCTACATTCCCAAAGCTATCTAATCAAGGTGATATCTACAAAATAGAAAAGTCAGAAATTTATGATAATAGTAAAGGCGATATTGCGGATTGATAAATGTCGATGATAGAGGATAACGACAATGACAATTATTTTCTGATTGCAATTCCTATTGTGATAGTAATAATATTACTGCAATTGCAATATCTTTTAGTTTTGTTAATAATAGTAATAGTTCCAAACAGGTAAAAAGTAGGATAAAAGTAGTCAAGATATCAAAACTAATAATATCACACAATCTCAAATATGAGGGTAGTATACTGAAATCATATTCATGATCTTAGAATCGACGCAAATAACAGTGGCATCCTATACTAGCTTGTTATTCTTAATCGTTGACGAGTCATTTTATTACATCATCGTCCCCCTTTACCATTATCGTCATATTTCCCCTAAGTGTAGATAATATCTGTTCAGCATTATCTAACATTATCATAGCCCCTGTACTGTTACCAGCTTGCAGGTTGGTTTGGGAATAGTTTACACTCGTCTCTACTGATCTACAATAGTCATAAGATTTTGACACAGAGCGACTCCACCATAGAATTCATATCGCCCATCTGCCGTACTTTTAGCGGTTGACCAATAAAACAAACCATCATCGCCTGAAAAATTGAACAGATTTTTAAAGCACTTGTATTTTTGTTAAGATTATTGTTATGTGTATACATAACCGAAGTTGGTTGTATCTCTGGTATCTTGTTCATTATATGACCATGGGTCCATAATTGCATCTGTGCCTGTAAGGTTAGGGTTCTGATTGACATGATTCTTTTGCCATATGGCCCAGAGCCGGTCACAATTTGCATGATGTAACCAAAACAACACATCAGTTGGAGAGTACATTATATCAGACATGATGCCGCCAACCCACATATGTACACCATTATGCATTGCAGTTTGATATCTATTTACAGGTATTCCTCCCTCTAAAGCGCGTGTAAAAGCTGTATAATTCATTTCACTCCCAACAGCAGTAACGTCCTGTGGTGGAGGCAATCTAGATCGTGGATTGGAATGAACCCCAGGCGCCCTTGTTACAGTACGTGGAAGTCCATCTACTATCACTGTGGGAGTAAAGTTTTGCAACCAGTAAGGAATAGATCTGTCTACTGACCAATCCCAATAGGGAATAAAGATTTCTGGATCGAATACTTGAAGCATTTGTTCAAGTTCAAATAGATAGACTCGATGCCAAGGTAAGAATCGCTGTACACCTATTGGTCCCATACTCCCATGCATATTGTGCCCCATATCCGCATGATGAGATACATGGGGTCCGTATTGTCCATTGTTTATTAGGGTCTGAATACCATTTAGAAATCGAATTTTTTCTTCGTTAGTCATTTTAGACTGATTCTTGCGTTCAATTATTGAATACCTGGTTACAATCTCCTCACCTGGAAAGTTAAGAAGAAAGCTACGTCGATGTGCCATGACCTCATGTCTCATTCCAGCATGGATACTCTTATTGCGAATTATCATCTCCACTTTGTCTGGAATTTTCTGTTTACTGGCTCTTACACTAGATCTTGTCATTTTTTTCATAAATTTCCATATATGCGGGTAAAAAATAAAGATTTAGATGTTTAAACCCACATTTAGAGTAAAACATAGAATGATTATAACTCTACAATAGAAATGATCTAATTCAACAATGTCTCTATCTGAGTCCTCATTAATTCTCCTTGTTTAACCTTAAAATATAAAACAAACTCCGAGATATGTCAAGGAATTAGAAACCTTTAGAGCTTAAGATATCTATTTTATGTTAGGAGCGTACTTTTAACACCAATATATAGTCAATGATCAGATCGAACCTACTAATTATACAAATTAGTATGTGATCTAATCTTTCTCTTTATCGATGAAAGTGAGTGGTGAAATTAAGTCAAATCTGTTACACACACCGAACCCGTAGATTTACACATATGAAAGAAGTATTTTATAATATTTATAATGTGTATTATTAAGAGTAAAATATTACAGCCATAAAGTATTTTGTAATAAATCTAATCCTGTAAATTATTATTTCGTAATTTGATAAAGAAATATGTTAACTATCTCACGTAGAGAAGCAAGAATGGATTGTGACTACGTTTGCAAGGGTGAAACAGAAGAAATTATGCTGAAGAACATGCAATGACAGATCATGGATATAAACCAAAAGATTTAATGACTCCTGACCTAAAAGAGAAAATAAGATCCCATATTAAGTGATCTTAATTCTATTATCTTTTTATTTTTTGAGGAATTTGAAGTACTTCTTAGCCTATGCGATGAATCGACAATACAGTTTTGAGTTGCAAAATAGAGTCAAATCTATCCTACATTCCACCGAACACGTATGGCTTTATCACAATAACAATACCAATTGTGTTGGTCAATCTTGAATAATCCTACTGTCATAATGCTTATGCATATCCAGTATAGATGTTTACCGAGGATAATTCTTGTATTTGAGGGAATATGTCTGTCCATTGCTAAAAATATGGTTTTACGCTTTATGATACATAATAATAAAAATACCACATTGATTTATATACAGTATAAATACACACAGATAACTTTAATTTTTTAATTATGCAGCGTTCAAGGCTAATTCATTCTGAATACAACATGTCTTTTTTTTGTAATAGTGTCTTAAAGAAGCAGTGTAAGAAACATAAAGCTCCAATTAACTATACGTTATAGTAAATCCTGTATGACATCGTGGAAATTGACAGATCTTATAGAAGATCCAAACAAAAGCGAATTTCAAGAATTTCTACAATCACTAGAAGCAAGAATAAAACAACTTGAAGATAAGCGAAAAGATCTTCATCCAAAGATTTCAGCAACAGATTTTGAAAATTTACTTCATTTGATTGAAGATATATCAGAAAAAGTAAATGTAGCTAGCGGTTATGCTCATTTGAGATATTCTGCTGATACCTCTTCAAATGAGGCAGCTTCTCTTGTAACGAAAATGGAAATCATGAGATCAAATATTACGAATAGGTTGATGTTCTTTGATTTATGGTTCAAAAAAGACATTGATGAAGAAAATGCTCAGCGTTTGATAGACTCGATACCTTCTGTATATCGGGAATACCTTAAGCATAAACGTTTACTTGCAAAGTATACCTTAACTGAAGCCGAAGAGAAGATCATTAGTACCCTTGAAGTCACAGGAACGAATGCACTTGTTAAGATCTATGATAGAATGACAAGTAGTTTTGAATTTGTCATGGCTGTTAAAAAAGGTAAGAAGATTATTAAAAAAACATTTCCCAATAAGGAAAAAATGCTCTCTCTTATCCGAAGTCCAAAACCTGAGGAAAGAGAAGCTGCATACAAGTCCCTATTGCATGTATATAAAAAAAATAGTGGGGTATTAGGTGAAATATATCAGAATCTTGTAATTCAATGGTATGATGAACACATATCTATGCGTGGCTTCCACTCTCCTATTTCAGCTCGAAATATTTCCAATAACTTGGATGATAGGACGGTAGAGACTCTTCTTTCAGTATGTAAAAGAAATTCTGTAGTTTTCCAAGACTATTTTAAAGAAAAAGCAAAGATGCTCGGCATTAAAAAACTTCAAAGATATCATCTATATGCACCATTATCATTAAAAAATTCTGAACAAAAAAAATTTAACTATGAAAATGCCGTTGATACTGTACTCCAAACATTTGAAGATTTTGATCCTCAATTTAGGGAATACGCTGAACAAATTTTTAAAGAACAACACGTAGATTCCGAAATTAGAAAGAGTAAACTAGGAGGGGCTTTCTGCTACACTGTATCTCCAAAAAGAACTCCTTATGTATTACTAAATTATAATGGAAAATCCAGAGATGTCTCTACAATGGCACATGAATTTGGTCATGCAATACATAGCATGTCAGCTTCTGACAAACCAATATTGGTATCACATTCTCCACTTCCATTAGCAGAGACTGCATCAGTATTTGGAGAAATGCTGCTAAATGACAACTTGACTAAAAAAGTAACAAGCAAAGAGCAGAAGATATTGATTGCAGAACAAATAGACGATATGTATGCTACAATAATGCGTCAGGCTTACTTCACTATATTTGAAATAGATGCACATCATGCTATTGCAGAAGAAAATGCGACGATAGATAAAGTATCAGAATTGTATTTAAATAATCTGACTAAACAGTTTGGCAGTTCAGTAACTCTATCCCCAGATTTTCAATGGGAATGGGTTTATATTCCTCATTTTTACCATACGCCATTCTATTGTTATGCATATTCCTTCGGAAATCTATTAGTATTGTCTTTGTATCAACAGTTCAAAACAGAAGGAGAATCATTTATTCCCAAATATCTTAAAATACTCTCGGCTGGAGGTTCACAGAAAACTGAAGAATTACTCAAAGAATCTAATATTGATATATCAAAAGCTGAATTCTGGCAACAGGGCTTTGATCTAGTTGCTAAAAAAATACAAGAGTTAAAGGATATGAATTGATTTAGCGTATCTGTGAATC
>JAJNBK010000081.1 GCA_021155845.1 Nitrososphaeraceae archaeon | reverse complement strand
AACTTCTCTATTCCCATGAGTATTACAATGGTATCTGCAGCATCTGCTAATCTATCCCATTTGACAATTGATTCAGCCTTATTCTCATCTTCATGACCAGTAACAATTGCAAGAGACGATGCATATTGCCTATGTGTTAATGGAATCCCAGCATAAGCAGCAGCCCCTATAGCAGAAGAAATTCCAGGAATTATTTCAAAGTCAATACCATTATCAAAAAGAAATTCGGCCTCTTCTCCTCCTCTTCCAAAGATAAATGGATCTCCCCCCTTCAGTCGCAAAATCCTCTTTCCTTGTTTAGCAAGCTTCACCATTTGAATATTTGTATTGTCCTGATGGGTTGTCGAATCGCCTACTGCTCTTCCAACATAGATCTTTTCGGATTCAGCAGGAATTTGATTAATAATGTCTTTGCTAACTAATCTATCATAAAGTACAACATCACAATGTTTCAAAAGTTCCATTGCTTTGACGGTGATTAACTTTGGATCACCGGGTCCTGCGCCGCAAATGAACACTTTGCCCATGTTTTTCATTTTTTATTCCACCTTTCCACTGCATCGCGCCAGTCTTCTGAGAGTTTTATAACATCTTCTTTTATAAGCATCTCAGCAACCATCGTTCCAAGTTTAAGGGGATTTTTTATACTTCCGCTCTTTTTTAGACTGATAGATCTAATCCCATCCGCTGAAAACACAGATGCATACAGTGTTATTTTCTTGCGGTCAGAGTTGGTAAGTGCAATGGCACCAACAGGAAATCTGCATCCTCCCTCTATTTTACTTAACATCCCACGTTCCGCATCAACCTCAGCTCTAGATTGTTTATCCTCAATGCGCTTCAGGAGTCTAATTAATGAATGATTATTCTTTCTACAGATAATTGCTATTGCGCCTTGGCCAGGTGATGGCATAAAACTTCTAATATTAAACCTTTCTACAATGACATCTTTCATTCCAAGTCTAATTAAACCCGCTTCTGCAAGGACTACAGCGTCATATTCTCCACTGATCGATTTCTTGACTCTAGTCTCGACATTTCCACGAATTGGCTTGACGTTTAAATCTGGACGTCTTCTCATTATCTGAATGGCTCGCCTTAAACTACTAGTTCCCACAATCGAACCTTTAGGAAGATCACTCAATTTCAGTTTTTTTTCATTAACTAACACATCATTAGGTCTTGCTCGTTTTGGTATCGATGCAAGGATTAGCTCATCGTTAAGATCAGACGGAAGATCTTTCAAACTATGAACAGCAAAATCAATACTCCCTTTCATTACCGCGTCATTTAACTCTTTTTCAAAAATTCCCTTTTCATCAATTGTAAATATGGGTCTCTTGTCTACATCACCTTTGGTAGTAATTGTAATAATTTCACATTCAATAGAAGGATTAGATTTTCGTAATGCGGCTACTGCTATTTGAGTCTGAACTACAGCAAGTTTGCTCCCTCTTGTACCTACCTTTAAACTGATGGTCATGAGCTTTCTTTTATTTTGCGTAATGCATCGCCGTAGAATTCTATAGTCTTGTATACATCGTCTTCGCTATGGGAAGAGGAAATAAAACAGGTCTCAAATTGAGAAGGGGGAATGAAAATACCTTTCTTCAGCAATTCATCAAATAGGAGCCTGAAGTTTTTAGTATTAGATTTCTTTGCGCTTTTGGAATCATTTACTTTTTCACCTGTAAAGAACAATTGAAACATTGATCCGATCGTATTTAGCGTAAAGTTCAGTTTGGCATCTTCTAGCTCATCTTTAATTCCATTAATTAAAGAATCACAAGTTTTGGCGATACTTGGATATATTTCATTCTTTGCAATAATCAGACTTTCAATGGTAGATATACTAGCTGAAACAGAAACCGGATTGCCAGCATATGTACTTGCTTGATTGCCAAATCAGGTTTAATTCCAAAGAATTCGCTAGCACCGCCTAGAGCAAGTCTAAATCCAGTTATAACTTCGTCAAATATTAGAATAATGTCATTTTGATGTGTTATCTTTCTGACGTCATTGAGATATTGTTTTTCTGGTAATATTAGGCCCATGTTTGCAAATATTGGTTCTATTATGACACAGGCAATATCATCGTTCTTAGTTATTACTCGATCTAATTCTTCGGAATCGTTATAAGGAATTACCAGAGTCTGCGATGTGGCCTCTTCTAGGCTGCCGTCAGAGAGCGATAAACCTCCAGCACCCGAGCCAGCATTTACCAAGACATAGTCATAAGAACCATGATAGCAACCATCAAATTTTAAGATTTTTTTCTTCTTTGTAAATGCACGTGCTAATCTAATAGCATTCATAGTTGCCTCTGCGCCTGTATTTACAAGCCTTGTCATCTCGGCACAAGGAACAACTTCTTTTATCAGTTCGGCCAGCTTTACTTCTTTTTCAGTCGGGACACCATAGAGGTTTCCAATGTCGAGTTGATTCTTTACGGTTTCGGTTACCGTAGGATGAGCATGACCAAGTAAGATTGCACCATATCCCATACAATAATCAATAAATATTTCATGATCAGCTGTGACAATCTTACTACCATTGGCAGAAACTGCAAAAAATGGATACGGTTCATAAAAACGTACAGGACTGTTAACTCCATATGGCATTACATTCCTTGCTCTATTGAACAAAGATTCTGATCTGCTAAGCATCTAATAGTAGAGTTCTTGCCTACAAAACGTTATAATTGTATCGTGTGACATAAAATCAATCATTTAGTAATTTGGCCATTTGCTTTGCGTAATAAGTAATTATTATATTAGCGCCTGCTCTCTTTATAGATGTTAAAAACTCAGTCATTACAGCATCTTCATCAATCCATCCTTCCTCTGCTGCTGCTTTGATCAAAGCATATTCTCCAGAGACACTATAAGCGCAGACAGGCAGAGTAGTCGTAGTCTTAGCTTGATAAATAAGATCCAGATATGGAATGGCAGGTTTTATCATTATAATGTCCACACCTTCGTTAATATCAAATTCTATTTCTCGAAGCGCTTCCCTAGCATTGCTAGTTGGCATTTGATAACTTCTTCTGTCGCCAAATTCTGGCGTTGAATGGGCTACATCTCTAAAGGGAGCATAAAGTGGCGATGCTTGTTTTGCAGAATATCCAATAATTCCAGTATCAGAAAAACCTGCATCATCCAGACCTTCACGAATAGCCTTTACTTGACCATCCATCATAGCCGATGGAGCAACAAAATCTGCTCCAGCACCTGCATGACTAACAGCAACTTTTCTTAAAGTGGCTATACTACTATCATTATCTACTTTTTGATTCTTTATTATGCCACAGTGACCGTGGGAGGAGTACTGACATAAACATACATCTGTAATAATGGCAATACTGTCTCCAAAGTGTTTGTGAATAATATCAGTAGATTGTTGTACAATTCCTTTATCATCAAAGGCAGAAGTTGCATTGTCATCTTTGTAAGATGGAATGCCAAAAAGAAGAATTGCTCTGATCCCGAGGTCAGCAATTGACTCTATATTCTTGATTACCTTGGAAATAGGTATTCTTCGTATATCAGGCATCGATTCGATAACTTGAGTTTTTTCAATTCCTTCTTTAATAAATACTGGACAAATTAGATCCTTGACCGAAAGGCGAGTTTCCTGCAAAATATCACGAATTGCAGGACTCCGTCTTAAACGACGCAATCTAACAGTTGGAAATCCAATATTTCCACTATTATTATTTGTTTTCATAGCTGAACAGCTTTATGATGAGCTTCATAAAATCATCTTCTTTTTCATTATACTTTTCCATCTCTTTTCTAAGGTTGTTCATTGGAGAAGAAAGAATCCCTTCAACAATAGCATATGAAAGTTTTTCGATTATCTTGGATTCTTCGGGTCCTATTTTTTTTCCTAAAATAGAAAATGCTTTTTTGAGTTCGCGATCTCTTATAGTATCTACGTTCTTGAAAACAGAATCGACAATAGGGTCGGCCTTTTTTCTCTTATACATAGTATGCATAGAATTCATTTCGATATCAATTAATCTCTCGGCTGAACCAATTTCATTTTTGCGAGAACGTGTATTCTTTTCTACTATCTCTGCTATTTGATCCATATTTATCAATTTGACTTTACTTACTGATGCAACTCTTTCTTCTACAGTTCTTGGATTTGAAAGGTCTAAAATCATCATTCCATTTTCCCGTTTACTCATGGCCTTTTCAATCCTATCATATGTAACTAAGTAATACGGCGCTGTAGTAGAAACAAAAATTAAATCAATCTCATGTAATATTTCGAGTGCTTTCTCAAATGGAGTAGGCTCACCTCCTACAGTATCAGCAAATGACTTAGCCCTTTGAAATGTCCTGCTTGTAACTAGAAAATTAATATCTCGTTGTTTTAATGACTTGGCTACTAGACTTGCACCCTCTCCTGTTCCTATAAGTATAATACCTTTACTTTTTAGATTTTCGAAGTATTCTTCTGCCAGATTAACTGCGATTGATCCAATTGAAATACTTCCTTTATTGAGAGAAGTGCTAGTCCTAACCTTGCTACCGACTTTTACTGCCCTATCAAACATAACCAAAAGATTAGAACCGGCATAATGTTTTTTATTAGCAAAGTCAAATGCTCGCTTTACCTGACCTAGTATTTGATCTTCCCCTATCACTAATGAGTCCAGTCCTGATGCCAGTTTCAGCAAGTGAAGAACAACATCTCTATCTTTGCTAATTTCGGCGGTGTTTTTTATTTCATCAACTGGTAGGCCAACTATCGAACCCCAAACTTCTAGCAATTTTTTTTCATAAGGACCTGTGCCAGCAGCGAAAACCTCAACCCTGTTGCATGTCTGAACGATAACACATTCTCTAATGTTACAATTTTCTAGAATCTTTTTATACGCATAATCGATGTCAATGAAGGCAAACTTTTCAAGAAGATGAATAGGAGCATTTCTGAAGGTTACCCTGGCATTGATTACTTGTAACGATTGTATCATGCTAGATGATAATGTCATTATTTATTCTTATTCTCCCATTTCTCCAATAGCTTTAGCGTTGTGCTTTTAGCATCTTCAAATCTGTCCTCCTTAATAAGGTTCTGAATTTGTTCGTCATGGATAAGTGAATACAGGAATTCCTTTCTCTTATCAACAGTTTTAATCTTTGGTTTTGCAGCAATACGTGCAAACTCCTGCAATTTTGTATTTTCGATATCTGATCTTTTGATTACTCTTCTTAAAATCCGTTCAGCTTTTATTCTAACTTTTCGTGCCATTATAGGACTCTTACCAGAGGTTGATATAGCAACCTGCATTATTCCCTCAATATTAATGATGGAGGCATAGGAAAAGTCACTATAGAGAGGATCATCGGCAGCATATACAAATGAACCCATTTGACGGCCTTTGTCAACAAGCTTGCGATTCAGAGATTTATCATTAGTAGCAGCTAAAATCAGAAATGGATTTTTGTAATCATCAAGTATGTTGGCATCTTTCAATTTGGCCTTAACAACTTGTATCTTGCCACCTTTATCTAGATTGAGCAAATATCGATTAAAACGGTTACTAATAACTATAATTTTACAGTTCTGGCCTAAAAGTCCACGTACCTTTCTTACACCTTCGGTGCCACCACCTATCACTATGACATATTTACCATCAAGATTCAGGTCAACAATCAATTAATACACCAATAGCTATTAACAAGGAAACTGAGGTGAATTCTTTATTTAATCGTTACATTAACATTTAAAGTCTCTTCTATTGCTTTGTACCATTAATGCTCGATTGGAATTCAATCAATCGTCTTGGAATGCTAAATATGATGCTAATATGACTTTCTATCACATTCCATTTTACTTTGTTAGGCTATCTAATTAAGATTGTTGTCAGGGTTTAAAGTGTCAAAGTTTATGCAATTACAATTTTAATTATGATATATCTGTTAATACTTTTAGAAATAAAATTACTATTACTATAATATATTTTGTGAGATTATACTAGAATAAACCATCACAATGAATCTTCAATAAGGGATTAAAGAAAACTATGTGAATTCTTCTATTCTATCATTTTAAAACAGAGACTCGCCTCAAAACTAATTAGTAGCCACATTAGTTTGAATTATAGCCTTGCAAGAAGATGACCACCAGACAGACTCTTTTGAGCTTGATAGTATCGATGAGATTGATATTGCTGAGGCTACTGGAATGGAGATAGAAAAGTCGATTTATCTTTGCAACAAGGCGAGAATGAGATTGGAGGAAATGGGGATAATTGACAAGAGCTTTGTCACAGCTACCAAACTTTATGAGAAAAGGAAACAGGAAGAAAAGATTTCAACTGGATCAAAGAATTTAGACGAACTTTTTGTTGGAGGAATCGAGACCAGATCTGTAACAGAAGTCTACGGTGAGTACGGTACGGGCAAAACTCAAATATGTCACACTCTATGTATACTAGTTCAACAAAGTAAATCGCAAGGAGGACTAAGGGGCAAGGCAATTTATATTGACAGCGAAAATACGTTTAGACCTGAACGAATAGTTTCTATAGCAAACGCAAGAAATTTGGATCCCTACAAGTCGCTAGAAAACATAATTGTTGCGAAAGCATACAATAGCGCACATCAGGAATTGATTCTCGAAGAAACAGGTGCCATTATTGATAGCAATAATGTAAAATTGCTAATCGTTGATTCTGCAGTAGCACACTACCGAGCTGAATTTCTTGGACGAGGGACTCTATCGGAAAGACAACAAAAGCTTAATAAATTTATGCACATGCTGGTAAGAATTGCAGAAACTTACGCGGTTGC
>JAJNBK010000080.1 GCA_021155845.1 Nitrososphaeraceae archaeon | reverse complement strand
ATTTGATTCAGATTCAGATGCCAAATCAATTATTGATAAGAAGGTGCTATTACACATAGCAAAAAATAAAGACCATTTTATTTAGTTATCCTTATCTTGGAATCAGATTATAATAATGATAATATTAGACAGTTTTTGTGAAGTCAACAACCTGTATTTGTAGTGGTATTACACTTTCATTGAAAAAGAATTTTATGATTTACGTCTGATAGTTATATACTCTTGGCTAATATGATGTTCACTTTGGCTTTATACGCAAACATAATGGACATTTTTTCATAACAATTGGGAATAAAATATTACTCTGTTTGCTTAATGTACTGTTATTTATATGTAAAGTAGATGAATGTATGTATAATGTCTAACATATATTTATTATTTTGACTTTTCCTTAAATACATCAACTTTTTCTAATTATTTGAAATAGCAGCTTTCTGAAACTTGTATCTTTTCTGATAACCTTTTGATTATTATCTATTACAGTAATCTTATACATCTAAAAGATTAAATTAAGCCTTTGAGTAAATAGAAGTACCCGGTCCCATTCCGAACCCGGAAGTCAAACCTGTCGTCGCTGCTGTAATACTGACCTGCGTGAGCGGTTGGAAAACAGCAGTGCTGGCATTATATTTTCTTAAGCGAGAGTATCTTTATTCTTCATTTTAAATTTTTTATTATTTCCATTCGAAGATGTGTTCTGTATTTTATATGCTTTTATTGTTCTTTAAGGAAGAAAATTATCCTCACCTAAATGTATCTGTTTCAGTAATCGCTTTATATTTAGCCCTATTCGGTCAATGACTGGATATATTGATACTAATCCATTAGGTTCCCATGTATGAGTTTCAATAATGCATGCAAAGTTTGCCACCTTGACAGATAGTTTTCTTATTTCTTCTTTCATGATATTTGCAGCAAAAGAATCGCAAAGAGGTATGTCTTGTGTCAAAATATCTGCAAGCAGGCCCCCACTCCAGCCTAAGGTAATGACTTTTCCATTGCGTAGATGGAAGTATGGATTAGCACTCAATAGGTTATATGAGCTGTCATCCTTTTCTGATAGGCGCTGATTTTCTATTAAACAATAAACATTGTAAAAAGGACCCAACCTGCTGGCGTTATGAATATCGGAAATTGGGTTGCCAATCTTGCAATTTATGCCTATCGATGTCAATTGTTCTACAAGGATCTTCATTTGAAATATTGGCAATTTGTAACTCGATCAATAATGTTTATCTATTAGATATATTTGATGTAACAGCTATATTGTGTAGTTTCTCTAGAAAAGAAATTACTATGAATGTAATAATAAGCAGCAAAGGATAAGAGAGATTATTTATGACTAGTATAATATATCAAGGAAATAGAAGTGTTCCTATCATATTCTAGAAACTATCCACACAAGGAAATGTCAACTAAACATGCTATCTTCCATCAACAACTTTACAATAGTTCTGACTCCAAATCCTGTTGCTCCCCTTGGATTGTAGCTTCGTTCATATGTTCCTTCTTGTGTCCACGCTGTTCCTGCAATATCTATATGTATCCATGGAATACCATTAGTAAAGTTTGACAGAAATGCTGCTGCAGTTATAGCGCCACCTGGCCTCCCACCAACATTTTTGATATCTGCAATAGAGCTCTTTATTTGTTCATTGAATTCTTCATATAATGGAAGCTCCCATATCTTTTCACTTGTTCTATCAGACACCTTGTGCAGCTCGTCGATAAACTTTTTATTTGTTCCTATTACAGCAGCCACGTTGGTTCCAAGTGCAATAATACATGCGCCTGTGAGAGTTGCTAGATCGATAACTGCCTTTGGATTATAACTTGCGATTCCAAAAGATAAAGCATCAGCAAGAATCAGTCTACCTTCTGCATCAGTGTTCAAAACTTCAACTGTTTTACCATTATACATTTTGATTATGTCTCCTGGTCTGTAAGAAGTGCTAGATGGCATGTTTTCAACTGATGGGATAATCCCAACAACATTTATTGGCAATTTAAGAGATGCAACTGCTTTCATAATGGCAACAACATTACAGCCCCCACATTTATCAAATTTCATTTCATCCATTTTGTCACTATCTTTTAAGGAAATTCCACCAGTATCAAATGTTACTCCTTTGCCGACTAATAGGTATGGTCTCCGATCACCGGTAGAACCATGATACTCCAAAATTATCAGCTTTGGAGGATTTTGACTTCCCTTTCCCACCGAGACTATTCCATTGAGTCCCATTGATTCCATTTCATATCGTTCTACAATTCTCGTTTTTAGTCCATATTCGGTTCCGACCGATACTGCAATACTAGCTAATTGAGATGGAGAACAATCATTCGGAGGAAGATTACTTAGGTCACGTGCAAGGTTTACTGCCTCAACCAAGAGAGCTGTCCTATCTACGATTGATTGAATCCTGTTCTTATCATCGTTAATAAGTATTGTAACTTGCTTAACCTTCGACTCCTCTCCTTTATCATTTGTTTTGTACTTATTAAAAGAATAAAGCGATAGAGCAATACCCTCAGAAATTGCTTCGATTAAGCCCTCATCTAAATTTGAGAACGGTAAAATAGAAAATTCTGAAATTTCCATTTCTCTTGCCTTTACAGCAGCTTTTGCTGATACAATTCTTGCTATTTCATTGTTAAATTTCTCTTTTTTTCCAAGACCCATAAGCATAATTTTTTTCATTGGACCTTTGTCCATTGTTGGAATAATTAACCTAGCCCCTACGACAGCTTTAAACTCTTTGTTTGATATGATTTCCTTGATAGTATAATATAATACTGGGTCAAGTCCTTTTGAATGTGAAAATTCGTTTTCATTTTCGTAGACTCCAACGACTAAAAGAGGGGTTTGATTTTGGTCAATTGTTGTCTGTTCTACTTTGATCTGAACCATTGTGAATTAATACACTTCAACACTTAATTTAAATTATTGAAGCGTAACTCATTCATAATCTATGTTTGTTATCATCTCCTCTTTTCGTAAATTATTCTAGAAATGATATCGCCGTTTCGTATTAGTCTGGTGAAATATCATAGGTGGATAGACACTACATTGCTGCCCACCTGTGAATGTAGAACGGCTATTCTGATGATAATAGTAATAAATCGCCTATATCTTTTTATTTTTGTTAGTCTCGCCTTCTATTATGGCGTATAAGTCATCTGATGGTTGTCGTTACCATGGCTTTTAGTATGCGATATCTGGAGTTAAAAAGAAAAATACGTGATGTCAGGATGCTGGCAATACAAGGAATTGCGAAAGCTGGTTCCGGTCATCCGGGCGCATCATTCTCAGCGGCCGAAATAATGGGAGCTCTGTACTTTAGAAAAATGAAACATGATCCCTTAAATCCACATTGGGAAGACAGAGATTACTTCGTAAATTCTAAAGCTCATTCCGCTCCTGGTTTCTATGCAACTCTGGCAGTTGCAGGTTATTTTCCAGAAGAGGAAATAAAGGATTTGCGAAAGCTTGGCTCCAGGCTTCAAGGACATCCTGTAAGATATAGCGAGCAACAGAAACACCATAGTGTGCCAGGAGTAGAGTATTCTGGGGGATCGGAGGGTATTGGGTTGTCGGTATCGATTGGTATAGCACTAGGCAATAAATTAGATAATAAAGAGAATCATATTTACACTTTGATAGGAGATGGAGAATCAAATGAAGGACAGATTTGGGAAGCTGCAATGGCAGCGCCGAAGTTCAGATTAGATAATTTAGTAGCAATATTGGATCGTAATCGCATACAACAAGACGGTTTTACTGAAGACATCATGCCTCTTGATCCAATGCGTGACAAGTGGTCGGCTTTTAACTGGAATGTTATCGAGATCAACGGTCACAAGGTTGAGCAGATAATTGACGCGCTGAACAGGGCGAATTTGGTTCAAGATAAACCTACTATAATCATTGCTAATACAATAAAGGGAAATGGAATAAAGCATATGGCTAATGTCCCTCAATGGCACGGAAAGGCGCCTCCTTATAAACATACCCCTTTATTATTAGAAGAACTTGAAAGTGAATGTCTGATTGCTCCATCAATCATTGCAGGAACGCGAGAAAATTACGAAGAGAAAGTTAGAGCTGCAGAACGTGGTGACGCTGACATTATCCACCTAGATGTCATGGATGGAAAGTTTGTACCCAATATTACTTTCTTTGCCGAAACCATTAAGAAATTACGACATATTACTAGTCTTCCTTTTGATGCCCATCTCATGATTGAAAATCCGCTTGAGCATATAGAAGAGTATATCGATGCTAGATGCGACATAATCACTGTTCATGCAGAAGCATGTGATGAATTTGAGTTTAGCCAGATAAATCAAAAACTTCTTTCGAATGGCATAAGTCCCGGTATCGCGATTAACCCCAGCACAGAGCTTCCAAAGTGGGTTTATTCCCATCTTAACGATATTGATGTTGTCATAATAATGTCTGTAGATCCTGGCTTTGCCGGTCAGAAATTTGTTCCCCAAATTCTGCCAAAAATGGTATTAACGACTAGAAAATTAAGGGAGAGTGGATTCAATGGATATATTGAAGCTGATGGCGGTATTGACGCCACTACTTTACAACAAGTATACGACATTGGAGCCAGGATTCTTGTTGCGGGAAATGCGGTATATGGCAGCACTGATATTCATGCTGCTATTATCCAGCTCAAACATAAAGCAAATGTTGCATTAGAAAAGAGGCTTCTTGAACATGCAACTACACTAGGAATAAGATCAGATTGGATGAAGACACGTAAACATATATTGATTCCGCTAGCAAACGAATTGGACATAGAGGAGGAATTTCATGCAATTAAGTAGTGAGAAAAAAAGCGCTGATATGAGAGGAGCTTATGGCGATACTATAGTAGAATTAGGAAAAATTAATCACAACATAGTTTGTGTTGGAGGTGATACCACAGAGTCTCTAAAAACAAAGAAATTTGGAGATTACTATCCTGATCGAATGTTCAATATAGGAATTGCAGAAGCGAACCTTGTCTCTATTGCAGCAGGCCTTGCAATTGCTGGCAAAATTGCATTTGCTAGTACTTATGCAGCTTTTCTGCCTGGTCGCTGCCTTGATCAAATCCGTAATACTATTTGCTATCCAAATTTAAACGTAAAACTTGTCGTTTCTCATGCTGGATTAACCGTAGGACCAGATGGAGCATCACATCAACAGATAGAAGATTTCTCAACTATGCGAGCCATTCCTAATATGCGAGTGGTTGTTCCTGCAGATGCAATTGCAGCAAGACAATTGATCAAGACAATTGCCCAAATTCCTGGTCCATTTTATGTACGGCTTGCAAGGCCCGCTAGCCAGGTAATCTATGCAGATGACGAAATGTCTTTCAATTTGGGTAAGGGAAATGTTTTGCGTGATGGATCAGATGTAACTATAATATCATGTGGTCTTATGGTTGCAAGATCCTTGAAAGCCGCCGATATACTCGAAAGTGATGAAGGTATTTCCTGTCGTGTCATAGACATGTTTTCGATTAAACCTATTGATAAGGATCTGATAGCTAAATGTAGCAAAGAAACTGGAGCAA
>JAJNBK010000079.1 GCA_021155845.1 Nitrososphaeraceae archaeon | reverse complement strand
TTTATTATATCATAATATACATCAAAAAATTAATGATACATAGCTACAGAGTGTTTAAATGGCATAAATGCGAGCATCAAAATTACAATGCATCCTGATGATCTCAACTTCCTGTGGACATGTCATGAGTGTAATTCTAGTTTTGTTTTCCATTCAGATGTTGATGATCACAAAGATAAAACTGGACATTCAATATTATCAAAGTTTGATTTACTTTCAGGAAAACTATTAGCATAAGATTCATTTGTAATCTGCAAGAACAGGCATCTGTTCTATGACTAAACTTGAAAAAATATTGAGGTTGTATTAATTAAAAATCAGAAGTGCTCTATTTTTCTTATTTACTTCCATAGATTAAGCATAAGTTGTCTCCATTATGTACAAGGACATAATGCGCTATCATTATAGAAAATTCTATTGCAATATATACTAGATAAATTATAAGTAATTTTTACTCATAGTTTTATATCAACAGATAAGGAACTTATCTCAGGTCTTACTATAGGAATAATCTACTAGTATTTGAAAAATGAATTGGCAATAGCGATGAGTAGAACGCTCTTATGATACTAAGTCAACATATCTATGAAAATGCTCTGAATGTAGCTATTAATTGTTGTTTGCTATAAGGATAACTGTAAATGCAACCTGAAGTTAGTCTATTAAAGGCAAGATTGATCACTTGCTAATTGATTAACAACTAAGATAATGTTAAGTACTGTCAGTTAAGGAAAGAATGAGAACAAGTCTTTGCTTATACATCTGTATTATTAAAGCAATACATCATCAAATAATTGATAGCTATATATAGTCTTATAATTGGGTGAGAAGAAGGTGTAATTGTATAATTATGTTCAAAAAAAGCATGTCAAATTTAGGAGTTATTATATCATTAATAGTATTGCTAAGCGGGATATCCATTGTACCTTCAATACAAGTAGGAATCTATGGGCAACAAGAACAACAGCAAAAAATTGGTATAAGAAAATTAATTAATGATATTGCACAACAAGTAGCAAGTGCAGATCCTGATACAAATTCAACTCACGTAAAGCAAGTAATTGAACAATTATCTAAACACTCTGCTGAGAGTTCTAGCAAAGCAGAGGTCAACAGGGAAATTAGGCAGATCGCTTCGCAGGTTGCTAGATATCCCGATGGTATTGTATCCCAACTATTATCTCATTTTGCACAAGAACTAACATTTGTTGAAGGCGAAGTGGGATACGATGATGCTTTGGCAGCAGAAAATACAATCAGAACCAACAAGACTGCCGGATCGGGAGGCAAAAATTGAGTATAATGACTGAGGAGAGGTAGAACAACAAGTCTAATGTCGTGCTGCCCAATTATATTTAGAAGCGCAAACTTTTTCCAGTTGTACATTAATTAAGATGAAGATTTCAATTACTATGAATACATTATCAACAGAAAGTAATGAACAGAACAATACTAGTATAACTTAAGTCTATAGGCTACTATGATAATAATTTTTTCGCTTTAGATATTTCACAATGTGATATTTTGTTTGTAACTCAAAAAACGCTTTAACTACTGATAGCTGTGGCAACATATCTTATTAGTACACAAAAGTAGTGCTCGAGTCGTCTCTTATCCCATGATGTAATAAGATTTATCACCATCCATCGAGCGCAAGTGGAGTTGAAATGTAATCACAACCCAGTGAATAATTGGATCAAAAAAGATTGAAAAAGTAGACGCATAATGTCTTGTTAGATTATATATGCTTCTCCTCTAAATGATCCATTTTTATCAATTAGAGTAATAGTGTTCCAAGTTCCATTTTTTCCAAGTCTTTTCACAACATACATCTTCATCTTTATTAATAGAATTGGAATAATAAAAGATAGATCTCGTTTGAACAGCACACATTGGAATAACCAACAACAAGTATTAGGTTTCTTCTAAAGTTTGAAATATGGCAGAGGAACATACATCGATTTAATGTAGGTTAATGTGTTGATACTGATTGCTTAAACAGTATTGCAAAACCTTGGAAGTAAAAATTTCAACTTCCTATCTAAATATTGCAATTCAATGAATATATTTTATATATATACTAATAGATTAAAACGAAGCACATAGTTCGATGTTAATTCCTTCATTTGCATTATACTTGTTGATCGACCAGATCCTTACAAACTATATGTTCTACTAAGTTGATTTCTAGTTAAACTTCTTGAATAATATAAGCTAGTCTAGCGAGCCTAACAGGTTTTATTATTATTTCGATCCTTTTATTCCGGAAAAAGTCATCATTATTCAATTCATTCTTTATATCTTTATGAGCTGTTATTATCAATATTCGGACAGATGGGGATTTGGTCAAGATCTCTTTTGCAGCTTGGAGACCATTTTTTATCCCTGGAAGTTTATAGTCAATTATTATTAGATCTGGTTTGTATTTTTCGAAATCTACTAAAGCTGCATCGGCCGTTGTTGAGCTTGCAATTACAGAATATCCTTTAGTCTTAAGATAATCCTTGTATAATAGAAGTATATCGTGTTCATCCTCAACTATCATAACTTTGCGAATTTGTCTTTGTTGCCGATCTATGTCCATAGGTTATAATGGAAATAATTCTTAAAAAAGATATTATACACTACAAATTAATTTCAAAAGCCGATTATCGACCGTATAAACATTTCTATATGACATGATGTAATAACATTTTGATTTTGTTTATGTTGTATTTCATTGTTTCTTCATTCCAAGTTAATTAATAAAATAGAAGAATAAATGTATAAAGTAATACTAAATAACAATTAACTACCCCTACATATTATTGGTTTTCAATGAGAACTATATGTGGACCTAATAAGTGATATTTGTAACTAACAATTAAGAAAAGGCATACTCAAAATCTTAAGATATGCATTGACATAACTCTTCAACATTATAAATTTTGCAATACGCAAAATCTATCTAGTATAGCTATTCTAATGCATCTCAAATGTAAGAAAGTACGTTTCTCTCTAGTATAACAATCTAATTGTGGGATTATTATTTTCTGACTTGTAAAATATTTTCTATATAATACATAATCTGCGTTTAGGACAGAAGAATTGTGTGATTCCTATGAAAATACTCGAAGCTAGTGATAACTATGATTTTATAATCTTTTATACAGACGTCGGCCTAAATCGCAGGAGCGCGCCGATTTTTCCTAAGCTAGCCAACTGTGCTCCTTCCTCCGTCCTACCTGATATAATTTCTAGCTTACTACCTGTCATGATAGTCATTTCCTCCAAGTAATCGACAATATCTTTTTCACTACTTTCAAAGTCAACTGCTCCGCAAGAAGGACAAGGTTTTGATAATATTTCCTGTCTTGCTGAAATCAAACGTGGCCTATCCATAAAATGCTCTTGAATGTTACCGCATCTTTTACATTTTACATCCAATTTCAAATACCCGATATCATCAGTAACTATTACGAGGTCAGCAATACCATTTTTCAATGCTTTTATCACATCGGAGATCCCATATATGCCTAAACCTTTTCCCGAGTATACCTCACTCATGAATTTTTTTAATATTTTTTTTTCTTCCATTAGGCGATATTCTGTCATTACGCCTTGCTCATTTATTTTGTCAATGATTTCCCTGACTCCTTCATCTCCAGAATATGAGGAATCTAGTGTAGAAATAATGTTATTCTGCAATCTATAATCAAGATACTCCTCTTTCAGAAAATTATCCTTTGTTGGACCAGGCCCGCCTATGATTATACCTCTTACTTTAAATTGGTCGACAAAGACTTTTTGAGCATGATCTGCAACCCTATGATAAAATTCATTTAATTCATTATCGCGAAGGCGTTCAAATCTCCTAGCAGATTGTCCCCCTTGTCTATGTTTTCCCGCGACACCAGAAGTTAGAGTATCTATGACCTCCCATCTATCTCCAGTTAAAATCCCAAGACCGGCCTCCTGGGTATCTAAAGCCAATATTCCTATTACCTTATCATCTTTCATCATATCTTTTAGATGATCTATCCAGAAATGATCATCACATCGATAAAGATTGATTTGAATGGGTTTAGGTGGAATAACAGAATAGAGCTCAATTTTTTCTGTACCGAAACCTTTGCCAGTTGGAATAGCTCCACAGAAAATGACAAGACCATTTTCAGGGGGCTCCTTAAAGAGTTTAAGATGTTCTATGGTTCTACTTAACGCATCTTGGACATGCGTCCTAGTTAAGTCAGACTTTATGTTGGATGCAGTTCCTGCCTCATTTCGTAATTGAGATATAATATCAAAAATTGGGCGTCGTGGTGGAATATATACAGTCACTAACTCTGTTCCATGACCTGATATATTCGAAAGTTCATTAAGCATTTTTGTCAATTTGTATCTTTTAACGGAGTCCCATTTGGACTGATTAGTATTTGAATTCATTGCGGCTAATAACAACGGAATTGATTTGTAAAGTATATAAGGCTATCAAATATTTAGGATCGAAAAGTAAAAGATCTTTAAAATGACTCTATTTCCAAAGCCATTAGCAGATTAGAATATTCTATGGAATTAGAAGACATTTAGTAAATTATTATCTTGCCTTAAGAGAATGTACAAAAGAAGTAACTGATGCGAAATTATAAATCGGCATCAAAAGAAAATAAATCTATATACAATGCTTCCGAAGCTTGAATATATTAAACAAGCGAGAATTAGATTAAGTATCACGCAGCGCAGATTAGCATTACTTACGGGGATCAGCACGTCGATGATTAATCAGATTGAATCAGGTAGATGTAAACCGAGTTATGAGACTGCTAGAAAGATATTTGAGATTTTGAGTTCTCTAGAAGGTCAATCCTCGATGAAGGCTGGCGATATATGTAGTCGCAAATTGATTTCTGTACAAAAGCACGAAACTCTTCATGCTGCAATTAATAAAATGAGAAGTAATTCGATAAGCCAGATACCTGTATTTGATGGTTCTCGAGTCGTAGGAATATTGAGTGAGGATGCTCTTGCAAAAAGCATGATAGAAAAAGATGAAAAGAAGCTAAGAAATATCATGATCATGATAATAATGGAGCCACCACCACCAGTTGTTGACATATCCACACCTGCAAAGGCTCTTGTCCCGCTAGTGAGATTTGCCAAATGTGTTTTAGTCAGCGAAAAAGGAGATGTAATAGGGATAATAACTGTAACTGACACTCTAAAAATGGTAGAATAAAATTCATTCACTTATTTTTTCCAGGCCAATGCAACAGTCTGCAGACTTTATACATTCACCACAAATATTAAGTTCATTATTTTCTGGCAGAGAGCATTCGCATAATGCACATTTCTTCTTCTGTTCATTTTTTCCATTTAGATTTTCCCTTACCAATATGATTACATAAATGAAAAAGGATATTTGAATTCTTCCCTTAAATATTAGATTCAGGCTTATTCTTATCTGCCCTATATCATTACTGGAGAGATCTTTTATACGCTTAAACGAGTTTCAACCTTCTTCCATAGTGTTCTGTTTTTGTGATCCATAAGTTCAACACCATACTTATCAATCAATTGTTTCCTAATAAAATCAGAATCTTTAAATTTTTTTTCAGTTCTAAATTTATTTCTGATTATAACAAGATCTTCAATTTCTTTTCTTTCAGTATCTGTAGGTTCTAATACTCTCAGACCTAGTATTTCCATACAATAGTTAAAAGTCACTAGAGCTATCCGGGACATATCAGACGTAAGACTATCATTTGCTGCATAGCGATTAATATCTGCAACAAATTTCATAAAAATTGTAAGCGCAAGCGATGTATTCAAATCATCTTCTAATGCAGCTGTAAATTCTTTAATGGATTCGTGAGTTAACAATTCTATGGCTTTAAGCTGTCCTCCACATCCGTTCGCAAATCGTAACTCATATGCACAGGTTTCTATCTGGCGCCATCTCTGCATAGATTCTAAAAGAATTTTATCTGAGAAATCGAGTGGTTTAGAATATTGAACAGAAATACAGAAAATCCGCAGAGAATTTGCTCCCCACCGATCAAGACCTTCTCGAACGGTTATGATATTGCCAAGAGATTTTGACATTTTTTCAGAATTAATAGTAACCATGCCAGTATGTAACCATAATTTCACGAAGAGAGTTTCAGAAAAGGCCTCTGACTGAGCAATTTCATTTTCATGATGTGGAAATATAAGATCATTTCCACCTCCGTGAATCTCAAAAGGACTTTCAAAATATTTCAAAGCCATTGCAGAACATTCAATGTGCCATCCAGGCCTGCCTCTTCCCCATGGACTGTCCCATGTTGGTTCC
>JAJNBK010000078.1 GCA_021155845.1 Nitrososphaeraceae archaeon | reverse complement strand
TCTGTATCCATTTCAAAATCGCTAGGAAATATTACAGATTGATTTCCGACTTGTATATTTATTCTATATGATTTATCACCTACAACAGCTTGGCCATAGACATAGCTTTCCCCCAGATCTAAGTGCAAATTAAACATAATCGATCTTGCCAATTTATTTCGATATTGTTATTAATCTTGCCATATTTAAGTAATGCCAACAAATCAGTATAGTGCCAACACATATTATTAACTTTATTAGTATTAAAATCGAATCTAGCATAAACCAATCAACAAAAATACTAAGTAAAAAAAGAAAAATAATAGAAGAAGACGATTTATTGTTTAAATATTTATTCTGCCATATACCGAAGGTATTCTTGTGGATCCTCTAATAATGTATAATATCCTCTTTTATATTTCACTCTTATTTTTTATTTCTTTTGCACCGAGTTGCTGAGCCTTATCTACATAATCATCAATTGATTCTACAGTCGCGAATTGCGTTGATATCTGCTCAGGATTTTCTTTTTGCATTAAAGCTCCATGTATTTCTGCATTTTTTATCGCCAATATCCCTCCATTTTGCCTTTTTCAAATTGCCATCCAAATAGAGAAGAATTTTTATTCTCTAAATTATTTACATTATCTGTTGGTATTTTGAAATGCTATACGTTGTGACTATTTGACATTTTCTTTTCAGTTCCAAAATTCCCAACATATAATATATAATGTATACTACCGTATGTTATGCCTATTAGACTCAAGTGTATAACAGGATTCAAACAAATGATTATGGGCTCCATGAAGAAAAAGGTCCTGAGATTTGAATATCACGAAATTGTTTACCTTCTATGTAGTCTATATGCTTTACAATCCATGTAATACTTGTATATTTAACTGAGCATTTGAATAGTAACGTAACTACCATTACTAGTATCAATGCTTCCTCCTCCTCCTTTTCTCCCCTTTAACAATGAAAGGTCGCCACCATGGGGGAATCAATCTTTCAAAAGCATCATCTCTACAATGCCAAGCTAAGACTTCATTAGATGGAGCATCAATGCGACTACAATAGACAAATACTTCCAATATAATGTCTTCTAAAATAAAAGAGATTAAAATAGTAAAAAGGGTTGATTAGTTATCGTATGTATGTATATATGTATATGTATATATATGTATGTCTTATCTATCTTATCTTAGTTCCATAGCTAATTTCGGATTCAATCTCTTCTTCTCTATCCCTTGTCTTACTAAAAGTGCTGTCACCATTGCCGATCCTCCCATGATAACACTTGCTATTCCCATTATGGCTGTCCCGTTAAAAGCACCTGCAATAGTAACGCCTGCTGTTCCTATTACCAAAGTCCATGGTATTTTATTTTTTATATTCATAGAACAGTTTATACGTCCATAATATATAAACTAGTGGTAAGATATATGACTAGTGCTAACAAAAGAAATGAATAGCTGAGATGCTAAGAATCACAGCTAGTAAACACAAAGAGCGTAATAGATAATATGACCATATCTTAGAAATAGGCAATTTGGTTTTACATAATTTAATTTACATAGTAAAATATGACAAATTTTATATCAATTCTTGATTTACTGGATCTTATTCTACACTACAAAGTTGAAGATAAATTAATTAACAATTTCAAGCCTGATATTTCTCTTTTCATTTATGCCTTCTAACTAGGTTCTAGTCTATTGTCGTTCCATGTTTTTCTTTTCTATCTCCATTGGCTACTATAATCAACCATAAGTAATCCATCTTTACTTCTGTGCTGAATTAGATTGGATGTGTTTGCTTTTTATCACTCTACATTATTTATAGGTGTCAAGTATTGTTTTTTTTCTTTAACTCAGTATTACTAAGACCACATTCTCTGCATTTATAAATCATTATCTTTCCTAATTCCTTATCCACTAACATGTCACCGCCACAACAAGCACATTTCATATAAACTATATTTTTTATTTACTTATTCAAAGCTTTTCTTTACTCTTTTATCAAGTTACCCATTAAGACCTGGCTTCAGTAATACTTTATTCTAGTACTAATTTCCTGATAGATCAATCCTTCCTACTGTGTCATATAGCAAGAATTTCAATTTCATCATAAGCATCTTTTACTGCCATAAGAAAAAAAGTATCATCGTAAATTAAAAGCCAGTCTTTCCGCCCTATTATAGGTAGTTTTCTGACCAAGATATTATTTTCATCTTTAATCTTTGTTATTAGATATGCAACGCTTAGGCTTTTCCCTTTTATATTGAAAAGCTCATCTTGTAGTTCAATACCATTCCGTCCACCTTCAATATTGATGTTAATTATATTTCCATATCTATTTTGCACCTTTGCTGTAACATAACTCTGGCCAATATTAAATTGGTCAATGTTTATCATAACTTTGGAATATGCAGATGTTGTTTCAGGTATCTCATTATATAGAATCTCTGATAATTTATCAAAAAACAACACCAGTATCAAATAATATTGTGAAAATTAGAATATAATAAATAGTAACTGTCAATCTAAGCAGATATTATCACTGTATTGACACAAACTATTTTTCATTATAAAGGAATAATTATGCGGGTGCGATTTACCATACGCTGGTCGTTGTGAATTGTTATCAGCACATAATGGTTATAAGAATATAACTTTATCTATTGAAAGATATTTTTTATTTTTAGAATTATCTAATTATAAGGCCACAGGATGAAAACCTATTTGATAATTAGCACTATATAATTTGCAGGGCATAGGTCAGACCAATTTCTATGAAATATATCGGTCATATTATTACAATAGCAGTACCTTAATAGCTAAATAAAGTTAGTAGGAAGAGATAGTTAAAGTTTAAGAGGTTATTAAATAATAAATTGAGAAGATACCTAAGTAACTTATATTATTATACACGTGTGATTTGAATACTAAAAGAAAGACAACCTTGGTATAATGTTACTCTCTGAGGTAACAGAAATAGCATCAGCATGAATAAGAAGTATATCATAAGCATAAGCATCTGTAAGCTGTAATAGGTCTTATTCTGGAATCCCTACATGAATCCTTTCAATGTTATTACAATGAACCAAAATCAAATGATGCTATGGTCTGACTATATAACAAAACTTGGGAGGAAATTTACGATATTTTAATAACTTCTGAGAGTCGAAAGGTCTATTCTCTTTCTCTGCCAATGTTTGATCGCTTCATCATAAAGTCATTGGAACTTTTGCATATAGTGATCAAAGTTTCTTTTTCTTCGTTCCTCTTCAATATAGGCTTTTCAAGCATTCCAGCACATGTACGAAGCTTCTCTGAAGGCTTCTAAGAATCCATCCGAATTGCTCTATTCTTAACTAATCTCCCCATTTGATCAAAGTGAGATCGTACTACCCCCACAGAAGATGATTTGTTTGGGAATATTAGATATCATTTTTATCTTGATAATCTTTGAAAGCAATAGATACATCATCTCTTGATTTCCTATGTTTTTCATCATTTAACAGTTAAAAGCCTCTAATCCGATAAGTTGGGATACAAATATGAAGAATTTTAAAATAAAATGGTTTTACTGACGAGAAACTCGATGTAAATACGAGTAATTTATCTTTCATATGCTTGATGCAGAAAGGGCTGCCAAGACAATTTAAAATATTCAATATTTAATATATAGGTATAGATAGTAGCATTCAAAGCGAGATTAATCAATTGAATCATGTTACAGTGGCTAAGTTTGGCGGTAGTGCCCTCGGAATAGACGGTGTCCTAATTCCGAAAATTATGGATCGGATAAAGCAAATGAAGGAGGAATATAAGATCGTTGCTGTTTTCTCTGCCCCCCTTGTTAATTATGAAGAAAGAGTGATTTCCATGACCGATGTTGCAATAAAGGTGGGAAGAAACTATGCCTCGTCCAATTCAATAGAGATTGAAGTTTTACGAGAAGTTTATGAACGGATTGCTAACGAGCATGTTATCAAAAAGTTTCATAATGAATTCTTTCAACATCTTGATAAATTCTACCATCAGGTAATAGTTTCATTAAAACAGGCAACTGAGAATAAGCGTTTTGTTGATGTTACCAGATCTAGAACCCTTGCATATAGCGGTGAAGTTACAATCTCTTATCTTATGGACTATGTTATGAGAAGTTATGGTATTAAGTCCGATCATGTAAGTATTGAAAAATGGCCAATAATTACAGATGATAATTTTGAAGCTGCAAACTTTTTGAGCGAAGAATCAAGACAAAACTTTAATCATCTAATTAATTTGGTAGAGCAAAATGAAGTTGTGTCGATAGGTGGTTTTATCGGTAAAACTGTTGACGGACTTGAAACGACATATGAGCGCGGCGGTTCCGACAGAACAGCTGCAGATATTGCAATACTATTACATGGTCATTATAATACGAAGGTAGATTTTGAAAAAGATAATGCGGTATTAAGTGCAGATCCAAAGATTGTAAAAGATGATCTCGAATACATAAAACATCTATCTTATAATGAAGCAAAGTTAGCAGGAATGTTTGGGATGAAGATTATAGATCCCATAGCAATAAAAGAAATTGATGATAATGATCTGGATATTCCAATAGTTATAACAAACATGACAAATCCATACAATACTACAATAATTCAGAGAACTCTACCAAATACAAAAGATAATAATCTAGTGAAAATTGTCACAGGAAAGAAGAATTGTGCGATTGTAAGAATGGAGAGTATTGCTGCCACCTATCTGATAGCATCACTCGAAAAAGATAAACAATATCATGATTTTATAAAGTTATCTCCTTACAAACGGGAGGATACTGAAATTACAAGATTGCTTTTTCTTGATGCAGACTATGTAAGAAGGCAGGAGCGCCATTTCAGAGCATATTATCCCAAGGTAGAGATTGTTTATGAAAGAGGTGTAGTTACTCTGATTGGAGATATGATGTGGCGAATGCCAAAAATCGCTTCTACAGCTAGTAGCATAGTTGGAGAACATAATATCAATATTCTGAATCTGGATGCTCAAGAAGAAACATCAAGAATTTTGATAGTTGTTGAAGATAAGGGTGTTAACGTAGCCGACGCAGTAAAGGCAATTCATGCAAATCGAAGCAAAATCCATGCTAGTAGTAAGTACTATGACTGAACGAAAAATATGGATAGATGGATCCCTTGTAAATTGGGATGAGGCTAAAATTCATATCCTTACACATAGTTTACATTATGGAACAGGAGTTTTTGAAGGAATTCGATGTTACAAAACCATTAATGGCCAAGCGGTTTTTCGATTGCCCGAACACATTCGACGATTAATGGATAGCGGGAAAATATACTTGATGGATCTCCAATACTCTAAAGACCAGCTTCAAGAGGCAGTAATTGATACTATAAAAGCAAACGAAATAGAAGAATGCTATATTCGTCTAATTGCATATTATGGCTATGGCAAGATGGGTGTTAACCCTCTGCCTAATAAGGTTTCTGTGGCAATTGCATTATGGAAGTGGGATGAATATTTAAGGGGAGATAAGCAAAACTATGGCGCACGTATAATGGTTTCTTCATGGGCAAGAATCGATAGCAGATCAATGCCTGTCCATGCAAAAGCGACAGCAAATTATGCTAATTCTGCCCTAGCTCGAGTAGAAGCACTAAAATCGGGATTCGATGAAGCGATCATGCTTAATGCAAATGGCATGGTTGTTGAAGCTAGCGCAGAAAATATTTTCATTGTCAAAGATAACATTTTGATTACTCCGCCAGTATCGTCGGGAGCCTTGAATGGTATCACAAGAGACAGCATATTGACTCTAGCAAGAGAGAAGAGAATTCCCTATGAAATTCGCGATACAGCAAGGGATGAATTATACTTAGCCGATGAAGTGTTTTTAACTGGAACTGCAGCAGAAGTAAAGTCAGTTGTAGAAATTGATAATAGGCCCATTGGCGATGGAAAAACAGGTGCAATTACACAACGCTTAAAAATACTTTTTGAATCGGTAGTTCATGGAGAACATAAGAAGTTTAGCAAAAAGTGGCTAATGTTTGTTTGATAGATAAATTGAATAAATTTATTGATAGGGAATCACATCAATAATATATATTATAACAGGAGGAAACGTATTTCATGCTAAAGACATTGAAGGATCTCTAAAGAGAGATCATACAACTTGAATGTATCAACAACAACAACAACAGCAATCAATCATTTCGGTGCTAAAAGTATTGGAATAGACCTTGCCCTAATAATTGCCCATTTAGTATTATAGTAACACAGGTTATAGATAGTAGTCAAGTCAAAGTGGTATGTGTGCATGCTGAAGAGGATTTTCTGATTCTAACAATGAAAGATATACGTTGACGAAGCTTATCCTTCATTTATCAGATGTTTAAAGAGGTTGATTGGTGAACGTTCAGACTATAAAAACAGTCATTGAACAAGCCAAAAAAATGGAATTGCCAGAACTCAATGATGGCAGTTCAAGCAGTTCAATCACTCTAGTATAGAGCATAAAGATTTGTTAAACCATACAAAGCTTTTGCTAGAGAATGGATATCTTAACTATCATACCTTTCTTTACTAAAATCATTATTGCATCACGTACCGCTGTTGCTAATGAATACAACCTAGATAAGGAAGCAACTAGTTATGGCGACTGTCCTCATGCTTTGTGCTTGAGTTTGTTGCACTATGAATTTGCAAAGACAATTCTGAATAGCAACAAAAACGATATATGATAATAATACATGAAAGAAATACCATACAAAGAAAGAATAGCTTTAACTCTAGCTTGTTCTCTAACTTTATATCGATAGATTTAGGTAAATCTGACTGTAATTATTTTACTGATTGTATTGCTGAATCTAGATATTATTTTGAATATGAGGAATAGATGATGATTTTTTAAGTTAGTTCATCATTTTCTTTTTTCTTCATCCAAGGTTTTTTATCTGTCATTTCTATATTTACTGATGCCCAAAACTGTCTCTTTATACGTACAAGACAATCCTTACAAACTACAACTTCATTTCTATCCGATTTTGGAAGAAGTTCATTACCACAATCTATGCATCTCTTTGCTCTTTTGTTATTCATTTAGTTTAGTTCCTCTTCATACTAAATATATTAATTAGTAATAATAAGTAATTCTACTGAGCAATTATTTTCTAATGCATATCTTTCTTTGCCATCCAAATGAAATAGACAAAAACATATGTTACTAGAGGATATGCTAAAAGGAATTATTTTTGATTAGAAGAAAAAATTAAAGAATAACGAAAAATCACAAGTATGAATGACAGCAAGATGAGTCAGACCTACGTTCCAAATCTTTTTTCTAAATACCTAATTAATAACCTTTTATAAAATAACTATCTTGTATAATGATGTTAATTTATCCTGTAGGTTTAGCAAGATCCCTATATCACTTATTCAGCGATAAAGTTCCTCTCACCTACCCTACGAGGTTTTCTGTGGGCTACTCAGATACTTCGTAAGTCTTATCCTACGTCATACCGTTTTACACACAGATAATACTACTTATATTTTAGACTATATTAAGGTTGTAGTCAATACTTCTATATATTATTTATTTTTGTAATATTTTATAAATCTCTTATCATATTGGCAGCGTTTCCATAAGCTCTGCTAGACTATTGGCCCAACTAGTGAGTGGAAGGATATTTTGAATCTTATTAATATCTTCCAACTGATTTAATTATCTCTGCCAATAGCGAATCAATTAAGAAGATATTTAACAGCATTTACACTTACATTATTTGTAGCATGATTGTAAAAGCTATATCTATACTTTAAGATTCCTTTAGAAATACAAAGGAATAGGTTCATTTAATCTACAGGATCAAATTCCTTTAGGTTAGGACTAACTTTCTTGATAACTATGCAAATCGTAGTTAAAGTAACAAGTTTAGAATTATTTAAAATAGAAATATCACAATAGTCATAGTAACCTCTCTGTGGTATGAGTGGATGCGGTAAAGCAACTGTGATAATAAGTCCAATAGATATTAAATGGTTTTATAAAATTCAAGAAAAAGGATTGTGTATTCATCGTAAAGATCTTTATAAGATAATTGAAGATCCAAATATGCCAAAAGATGTAAAGAGGCAAATAAAGAAAGTTTTTCAATATTTATGAAGTAATAATGAAAAAAATATAAAAACTAGATGTAATATAAAAATTATGGAACAGAATCAGAACTACGTATATATTTAATTTACAACAAAGCATGCCGTATGGCAAGATTTACTATGCATGGATTGTAACATATAACTTTTCCATTAATATGCTCCTCTATACTATTTTTGTTGTCTCTTACTCACACTTTTTTGATATATTATTACGATATTATATATAATATAATAAATTTTCATTTTCATAGCGTCTGAAATACTAAAAATTAAGTTTATTATTATAAATATTATTTATGATAATATGAAAAAGAGTTTATTGTTTTAAGGATAAAGCATCTCAGGAAGGCGGACATTACATATTCATAACATTTAGTGATACTAGTGATTACAAGCTAGGAGAAAGACAACAGCAAAATCGTTTGGTCCCAACGTAATGGCATTGCTTCGGACGATTTTATGAAAAATTTGCTTAAAGCGATGGCAAATATTTCTAGGACGATAGGTGGTGGTCATATCGATATGATCGATTCACCTACATTTAGAATGAGCATGAAAGAGTATGAAGATATGGGAATAAAGGTCGGCGACAAAGTTACAATCGAGGTTACAAAATTAGGTAATAGGGAGTTTAGATATAGATTGTAAATATATCGACGCTTATGGCAATGTCATATCTCCATTATTTAATTAAAAAACAAAAGAATTTTCTGCTATAAATAGCTATGTTGATGTTTATTCTATTACTACTAATTTGCGGATGTCACCATAGGTTGTTCTTCTACTTTTTCCAGTTCAGGTTCGACTTCGATGTGTTCTTTCTTTAAGTTTTTATTCTTCAGTTTCTGCTTTTCTGGGATTTCATAGTCAAAACACATAGTGATATTATATCGCATTCATTACTTAAATGACTTTTCAGTTAATTTGAAGTCTTTTCTGTCGTGAAGCCTCTCTACGATAGCCGTAAATTGGAACTACAACTGCATATATGATTTTTATTCTTCTGAGCTAAGAATAATACTACTTTGCCAAATCCTCTCTGTTCAGCAATTACTATATAGTCATCTTGCATCGCTTTTCTGATTAGATATAATATAACATATAATACGGCAATAAATAATTCAAATTTTCGCGTTACCTTTCTCCTTAGAAATTGAACAATTCTCTAATACGGATATTTCTTTTCTTCATCTGTTTCATAATGGTGGTAGTGATGATACATAACGCATCTGCTTTGATGCGAAAGCTTGTTATGATATACATTATATTAGCCTATCAAGAGATGATGAGCAGTTTCTATACTACGTCATAAAAAAGACTGTCATAGAAACCGTGTATGAAAGTAATGACTTTCTCAGACTATTTGTATTTCTTTTTTATTTTATGGATTTATCTACTTCATTGTAATTTTGAAGAATAAAATTGATTTTTGAAAATTCACCAATCAATGAATAATAATTTATAATCGAGTCCAACTTGTTTGCCATGACAGCTAATCTCAGTAATTTTGTTTAATTTCTTAGAAATCATTGATGTTAAACACATTAAAACTTAATTCTGCACTTTGTATCTTATATGAGCATTAATTTTTGCATACAGACATTAACAATCATTGACCTTCTTATCTATGAGAGAAAAGAAGTTGTTATTATTATTCTTACATATCATGCTCTTGTTTTTGGTGTTCTCCTAATTTATCCAGACTATCAAAAGTTTTTTTACACAAATCACATATTAGAGGATTCAAATTAGTGTCATTATAATCTATTCCAGGTTCGCCTTGATCCATATTGAGATTATATTGCAATAAATATTAAAACATTTATTTAATGCTAGAAGAAAGCCAAGAAATTATATGATTAAAAATATATGATTAAAAAAGGAGGAGAGCAGAAGAAGAAGATGAAGAACAACAACAACCAAGAAATTCAACCTTTTCATGCGAAATATGCAATAACATCTACTCCATGGAATCTTAGAGAGCTCATATTACAGATTATAAAGTGTAAAATTGGAGGATATAGAGTGGATTCTTGAAGACGTAAGATTCATTAGCCCTTATACTTGTCTTCTGTAACCCTATATGCTTTTTAGTAAAGATTCATAAAAGTATATGACGCCCTCCTTGAGGTATTGCCGTACGCTCTGTTAATATCTTTTTGACGTTCTGGTACTAAATTTTCTTTTATCATAAGAAGATTACTTATTCAAATTTTTCATTATAGGTAGTAATCATTTACTTCATGTTTATTTCGGTTATCTCTTCTAATATTCTTTTCTTCCATGACATTTCACATTTCGTCACTTTTCTCAAACTAGTTATTTATTGTTGCAAGTGAAAATCTATTTGTGTGCCTATCTTGACGTCATGTCTGTTTGAAAACCCTGCTATGGTCTCCAATACATAAAGTGCGGCTGCACTAGGGATAAATTTAGGACAATCAATATCCGATGGACAAGGTTCTAGGCTATGTTCTATATGAATCACCTTACGAGCATTGTCTAACCAAATAATATCAATTGGAAATTTCATGCCTCTCATAGAAAATGTATATTTTGCT
>JAJNBK010000077.1 GCA_021155845.1 Nitrososphaeraceae archaeon | reverse complement strand
TAAGAGGATAAGGGTAAACCACATGGCTGCTTTGGAACTTATTGTAGCAGTCTTGCAGGGAAAACCACATGTCTTCGAGTGCTAGTCGGACATTCCTCTATAAACGATGAGTTGACCATAGTCATAGAGAATTTATCTGTATATTTCTAATCATCCAAATTATTACTGCTAATAATACTAGATATTAGAATTCCTTTTGATGTTAAGATAAATTATATATACAGTTATTCCTTATCGTCCTGTTTAGAATAATTAATGGCATAATAATGATAAAATATAATATATAAAAAGAGGCAAGTAGGTTAAGAGGTAACAATAGAATTGTATAATTCTTGATATCTAGTAAACTATAAGAATTACTTGTTCTGTAGTTAAGTAAAATGCAAAAATAATTGTTATGCTATTCACTTAATCTCTACTGATTGAAGCATTTGTTCTATTGTAGGTAAGTTCTTTGAGAATTTTGATGCTTCTGCATTATAAGATAGAATGTACAGCTTATTACCTATTGAAGTCCAAATCTGCATTACATTGAAGTTACCCTGGTCAGTTGGAGATATAGCTGAGAATATTATTTTGTGTGCCGGATTGTTCGCTAATGTAAATGGATTTGATTCATTAACTATAAATTGTTGTGATTGGTTTAATGCAGAGAGACTAAGATTAGTGTACTCATCTAAGGATATATTTTGTGAATATCTAACCATTGATAAGACAAGTTGTGCAGGTAATGCATCGGAAAGGTTCTGTAACGGTGAATAAAATGCGACAACATCAGTATAGTCTCGAAGAGCACTGCTTGATACTGTCCAATTAGATGGATATTGCATTTTTATTCCTACGAGTGGATTCTCATAAGTCAAAAAATCTGATGTTGTAGTAGTATTAGATATAGATGACGGAAATTCTTTCTGGCCCATTGTTTGTTGAGGACCATAGAAGACTGTGGCAGTAAAGATCACTATTAAACAAACTACTATGTAGAATATGTTTATCAATTGCTTTCAAAGACTAGCAACTACAGGATGGATATAAATGGTTAGCAGCAGGGCAATAATGAGGGGCGGCGGCAGTACGATAACTTTTCTGTACTCATTCTTTATACACTCTATTTTAACTCTACTACTCTGCTAACATTACCAGGTGTAATAAGGTAACACATTTGTTACAATATTTGTAATATACTCTACAATAACGTTACTTTTAAAGTAACGCCTTATAAGAAGTATTACTTAAATAGTAATATTTAAGTTTCTAGTTAATTATAGGTAAAACTATATTACAATATGCTTGGAGACAAGGAATATCAATTTCTAAAAGACTTGGATAAAGACGATATAAGAAAGTATTCAGATAATTACAAACGTGTGCTAAAACATCGGATACTCAAGAAGCAACATGAAGTTATAGAATGTGCATTATTAATCAATAAACTCAGAGATAAATTGGAGGCTATTTAAAGCAGTAAAACCTCAGCTTTGTTATTGTGTCACATTTGATTCACATAACAGGTATATAGAGAGAAAATTAAATATCTGCAGAGAAACAGCCACTGCTATTTAACCACTAGAGATCATAAAACGGAGTATCCCTTACTAATAATCATCATCAACATAATGAATTCTTTCATTCTTTCTGATATAATCATTTGTACTTTCTCTCTACCTAAGTTTTGTTCTTGTAGTTGTTTGGCTTTCTTAGATTGGAAGTGTGTGTACATAGCTGTCGAAAAGTTTAAGGTTTGAAGGTGGTTTATATTATCTGGCGACTATTAAAATTAGAAGAAAGGCAGTAGCTATTGCTGTTGTTATAATAACAATTGTATCTTTATTGTCGATTTATGGTATTTTATATATCCTCACACCATATTCAGGATTTGCTCGATCTATTATTTGGCAAGATTCTGATATCAACGACTATGAGAGATTTCCTTTTCGAATTATTGACAATGCGCAGCCGGTATTCCGTTTTATCACTCAAGATATCAATTCCACTACTGAAGAAAGCAAAATTAACGGTTCTTTTTTGTCGTCACCGGTATTATTTAATAAAATTGTTCCTAACGGTGATACGGAAGGTAAGAAGAAGAGCTTTGACGAATTTCTTGCTTCAACTGGAACAACTGCATTTATTGTAATAAAGAATGATGAAATTTTATATGAAAAATACTTCAATGGATATCATGAGGAATCAATTAATACCTCTTTTTCAATGGCGAAATCTATTACCTCGGCATTAATCGGTATTGCTATTGATGAAGGGATGATTCAAAGCGTTGATGATCCTATAGCAAAATATCTTCCTGAATTAAGACAGAAGGATCCAAGTTTTAATTCAATTACATTAAAGAACCTGCTGACAATGTCATCTGGTCTAAGATATATTGAGGAAGGTTTACCTTGGAGTGATGACTCAAGGACCTATTATGACACTGATCTTCGCTCGTTGGCATTATCAGCCAAGGTTGAAGAACAACCTGGAAAAAGATTCCATTACAATAACTATAACGCTCTACTTTTAGGAATGATCCTTGAGCGAACAACTCATATGAATGTATCACAATACTTGGAAGAAAAGATATGGAAACCTTTAGGAATGGAAGCATCTGCATCATGGAGCTTGGATAGTGATGCACATGGATTTGAGAAAATGGAAAGCGGTATTAACGCTCGAGCTATTGATTTTGCCAAAATAGGTAGACTCTTCCTAAATAATGGGAATTGGAATGGTAAACAAATTATTTCTGAAATATGGGTTAACGAATCTACAAGGCCAGATACGATTACTGATCCTACACAGTTTTATCAATATATGTGGTGGGTAGAAAATGCTCAGAAGGAGGGTAACTATCACTTCTTTGCTGTCGGAAAGTACGGTCAGTATATCTATGTAATTCCTGAAAAGAATATGATAATAGTCAGACATGGTTATGAATCTGGATATGACGGCTGGACAGATCTGTTTAAGAATATAGCAAGGATTGTATAAAGTAGCCTATGGCTACCAATTTTGTATCTCTACAAATGTCGACATGAAGCTATCATCCTTTTAGAAATCCAATAGTAAATCCTGCTGACATACTACCTGTAAGAGGAATATCAAAGCTAGTCATTGCTAATGAGGCGGCTGTCGCAGCAGCCGCATGGCCACCGCCACTACTTCCACTACTAATACCTGGAATCTGTATAGCACATTTGAAAGTGTCGTAATAACACCCTCTGAAACTGTTTGAAGATTATTCCAGTTTATGTTAGCTATCTGATGATATTGTAAATATGCTAATCCAGCTAGAAAAAATAATCCAACTATTACAGCCACCATCTTTAATACTTTCTTTAAGGCGTATCCAATTAGAACACCTACAAAGAAACCACCTTCTAGAGTAAGCTGCAGTTGATGGAAAACATTCAATGCTGATATTTTAGATGCTCCTGCTCCTTAGGAGATTAGTTGTCATAATCATCATTATCCAATGACTACTAATATGATACCTCTGTAATCATACAGTCCTGTATATGGTAACGTTGACAGATATGGAAATTCAGGATACGGAATGAAAATTTGTGATAGTAGATGTAATTTATCTAAATAAGGGATCCAATATAGTCATTATTATAGATCTATAGAGATGAAAGTTACCAAAGATCAGAACATACATCTTTCTATTGGTAACTTATTTTCTATTGATTGATTTTCAAATAAGAAGAATTAGAAACCTGTCAGCGTAAGTCCTTATTCAATATAAACATTAAAAGATGGGAGATTGTATTTAGAGATACTGAAACAGTTCCTTGGTAAATGATATTAAATAGTATCTCTAAGCGATAGGATAGATCACATTATTTCGTCGTCAGTCAGCAGTAGATAAAACCCTTTGCATTAATTGCAGTAGCGTACTTGTAACAATCATTCAGCATATTATTGAATAAGTCTCTATCTTCTTTTGAAGACAGGCTAACTACAAAACTTTTTCATGTTTCAATTTCTTCTTTGGTAAGAAAACCTTCATTTGGAAATAGACTACTACTCATACAACCAATCACTTAAGTTCTTTTACTAATACTTTTAAGAATTGATACACCAATAAGACAGGGAGAGTTATATCTCCTAAAAGGCCAGACTATCATTGAGAAGAATGTATACAATGGTAGAAAGTATATTCTGGTCCTAATTATCATGTCAAATTGCTGATAACTGAAAGAAGTGGAAGATTAAGAAATGGCAATTTATTTTTTCATCCTGTAGAGATTTCTGTGTGATACTATGACAAGCTTATTATCGCTTATTCGTTTAATTTGGACATCAATTGATAATATACTGTACCTTTCAGAATTTCCTCCTTTTTTATCTGAGATAGAATATTCTACTTCGAGTTCATCTCCTACATAAACTTCACCTAAAAACCTAGTATGCCTATTATCCCATTTTGGATCTCCATCCATTCCATATAACAGCATAATGTTATTGGAAAATATATCTAGGCGTGTCATCTCACCTTCGGCACGCGCTATTACAGCCCGGCCTGGCAAAAGAGTACCTTTAATCCCTTCTTTTGCGGCCAATTCAGGTTTTTCATGCAAAATATTTCTTGTCTTTGCAAATGACAT
>JAJNBK010000076.1 GCA_021155845.1 Nitrososphaeraceae archaeon | reverse complement strand
ATCAATTACGATTTTACGCATGACATGTACTTCATCTATAATCTTAGAGTGGAGCGCAAGTGAAAATATCAATGCAGTTTCAATTGCTTCTTTATTAACCTCATGTGGTGGCTCCTCATCTGCTTCTACAAGGCAACTAGAACCTGCGGCAGCATGATATTTTATAGTGCGCATTTTCGCGAATTCAAAAAGCGCTGCAGGATCATAAATGCCAAGTTCGCTCTGGGTCGGCCGCAACTTGCGAACAAAGGTAAAACCATATTTTTCAGTCTCTTCGCAGTGGCAATTACAAAATAGCTTGCTTTTAGTGGAGAGTTGCTGATGGATTTCAAAACCAACTCTTAAATTAATAGCTGCTGAATCGACTGTCGCCACCCATTTAAATTAATATTAGATGTCTTTTAAGCCTTGCTTATGAAATAGGAATAACTCTAGATATTTATATTGTCATTGAAGGAATATTGCATATGTGTAATTAGATAATAACTATCAATTGTCTTCATCTTATCCTTGTTCTAATATTTTATCAAATCTCTCTCAGTTAATGCATATTGTAAATATCTGAACATTTCCATTTCTTATGAGTTTCGATCTTTCTTCTTTGAGTCTGCCAAACGCCAATTCTACTTCAAAAGTAATTCTTTCCAAGACTAAACAGGTCATCGGTATCAAACTTTGGCCCTTCTTTTATCTCCTTTTTTATAAGGATATTCAAATGTATTTTCATTATATTATAATGGCTGGTCTAAATAAGGGACAATATTGGCACGGGTTCGGAGGGACGCAATATACTGTATGTAATCCACTCTGAGAGTATATGCTTCTCCCTTGAGACAAAAGTTTTATCTTTTCTTTCTCATGCACAGAGGTCGTATAAAAAATTAATATAAACCCAATAACCTGCCGTGTTGTTATACTGTCATCTATTAGTTCATCAATTAATTTGTTATATACTCTTCCTCTGATAGTCCTTGAGATGACCCAATAGGTCGGATGTCTTTGGAAAAACCAAAATAACTACTACCGATAGGCAATTACAAGATGAAAACAGCAACAATCGATATACCCAAAATAAACTATGTTATTCATATTATCTATTGTCTAGCCAATGATACAAATAAAGCGTTTTCCCGTAGCCACATTATCCATCATCACATTAAATGCTGTAATTTTTGCCATAGGACTGTTATCAGGTTCCCAAACACAAATTATTCAAAATTATGGCTTTATTCCTAATCATCTTTTTTCTGTGGGTAATGCAAATGATGATGGGAATAATAATCCTGCTGACAGTGCTCAGCAAAATCCATCTTCTTCTCTTCTACCGCTGCTGCAATCGTCAGAACCACCATCATCATCACTTTCACATCTATGTTTATACATGCTAACATTGCACATATTGCGTTCAATTTAATTGCGTTGGTTTATCTTGGTGGATATGCAGAAAGAGCAATTGGAGTTCCCCGATATGTATTGGTATATCTTATATCAGGAATTGTAGCAGCTTTATTTCATGGTATTATAGCGTCTTATATCTTACACAATGGAGATGTGGTACTGATAGGTGCGTCAGGAGCTATCTCTGGTGTATTAGGCATAGCGGCAGCTGCTGGCAATTCAAGGGCCTATTATTGGCTGGTGCTACAAATTGTATTTGCAGTGATTGGCTCTGTAAGTGCACTTCCAATAGCATTTACTGCTCATGTTGGTGGATTTATTGCAGGTGTATTAATGACCAAGGTATTAGTAAAGTTAGAGCAGACAAAAAGAAAAAAATCAAGATATTTTCTGCAGCCGTGAAAGAAAAGATTCTCTTACCACTAACTATCAGGGTATAAGATCCTAGAGAGAAAAATTCCCTCACATTTTTTGAATCAATATATACAACATTATACACAAGTATTTGACATAAAAGATAATGGAACAATTGTTGCAGTAGGCGATGAACCTGGTAAAGGTGGAGATGTTATAGGCAAACCAGTTGAAGCTAATAGTAGATAATGCCAGAGCATATAATCCAGTTGTTATTGATTCAACAGGTAAAAACATGACATATCTAAGTCTAAACGCAAATTATACTATGGACGGTACTGAAATCTATGTCAATTCAGGATGAATATGGCCTAAAGGACAAGCACCACCAGGAGCTCCACTTATAACTATATTTACTATCACATTTGAAAAACCTTGAAACATATCATTATGTATGTACAGTACATTCATGGATGATTGGAAGTGTAGTAGTAGTAGTAGTAAAATAGTACTGAAGTAACAACAGCAATAGAGAATTTGAAAATTTTTATCTTCTATTATTATATTTATTAATAATTTCTCTATTGAACATTGAATTACTTTATGTGTCTTTATCTTGTTGTTATTTCCATTCCCATATCTTCTCAGAAAAATTTCCCTCAGTATCGATCTCAGATTCAAAGACTCCAATCAGATTATCAAGAAATGCCAGTTTACCATTTGATGATGTACTATAGAATATCGACCCACGGTAGTTTATGCTTCCTGATGAGCTAACTCTTCCAACTCCTTCACCAGTATAGGTTGCCAGTTCTGATTCTCCCGCCATTATTACTCCCTTTCCTTTACCATGAAGTACTCCTTTTGATGTTGTTGTTGTTGGTCTACCTTCAAACGTTAAAGTTTCCTTCACTTGCGTTCCCTTTATGCTCCCACTCACTGATACGGATGTTTCTATCGTAGGGCCTTCAACATCTAACACCCTTTGACCTATGATTTTTCCCTTCAACTCTGCAATTTGTTCTCCTAACATGGTTAGTCTTCTAGAAATGGAAGAACTAATTAAGGGATTCCATAAGTTTCAAAAAACTTGGTTTGTTGTTTTGCTTAATTACATTCAATCACTTAGAATTCTTGTATATGATCCCTTGTTTGTTGTTCTATTCTAATTGCTGTCACTACTATGTCCTTATTATTTATATATTATCGTGATATATATCCAAACTTAAAATTATCTGGTAGGAGATATATCGACAATAAACCAGGTTTTTAATTAAAGCTGTTTTACTTATATTAAACCCTCTGATTCTACCTATGAATGGATTATTATTTGCATATTGGAAGCAGTATATCTTACATATATTTTCAAGTAAATTACAATGAGGATGAATAAAAATTCATTATACACTTTTACTGGGAATCTTATTCATATTGCTACTATTAAGTGCAGGAGCAGCAGCAATTATTACTAATACTACGCTTCCAACTATGACTGTATTTGTACAAACACCACCTACGACTACTCCCAAGCCAATTCCAACAGATCTTAATGCTACTGCTATAAGATTAGGAGATCCACTTCTTGAAGAAAAGGGAAGAATTACAAGTCAAAAAGAAATAGGTCCTGACAAGACAGAATACTCTTTTTCAGCTAATGGAACAATGAAAGGAAATCTAAACATAACAAACATAGGAACTTTTTGGACTATATCTAGAGGTGATAACGTAACATATGGTCACGGACAAGGAGCAATAATGACAAAGGACGGCAGTGAAGAAAAGGCAAATTATACTTTCGTGATTATAGGAAATATTACAGAGGAAGGTAAATCAGTATTCCGTGGCTCAAGTGTATACAATACAACTACAACTGGAATGTTGGCTTTTCTTGACAATCTAATAGGAATCTATAAAGGTGCGATAGATGAAATGGGAAATTTTGTAAGCTATGAATGGGAATGGAAATAGTAGTATGAAAGAATGAAGTAAGGAAGAAGAATCAGGAGCGGTCCAAGGGAATAGTTGGTGATACAATATGGGGGCTTTTCATTACCACTGGAAGGCCAACCTTGTTATATCGTTCCTTTTTGTGGTAACATCATCAGCAATATCGGCGCAGCTAGTTGGGGAGAATAGAAGAACCATTCATATCGTTGTAGAGTGTGTGTTGAAGGAAATTGTGGTGAGCAAATAAAAGTGACAGAATCCTTTGATGTTTATTTCGAGTGTCAATGGGATTCTTAGACTGCAAGACTTTGAAAAATTTGCCTTAAAAACAGCCAAGATGGTAAGGTTTAGCATTGGTTAAAGTCTCTACTTTGGACCTGTGTTATTTTATCTTATGGACGATCTTAGTCTTTATCGATATGATATCAATGAAAGTCTTTTTCTCTCTAGCCTTATGGTTAATTTAACTAATCTATTAACAAAGAATCTGTAAAAACATGTACAAATACAATTATAAATTGGCAACATGTAAAATTTTTTATCATCCTTTTGTATATAGTCTCTTGTCAGTTCTTTATTGTTCAAGGTAAATCTTTTTGTCTTTATTGAAGCCAGATTCTTCAATTAATATATATATATAAATCTTTGTAGGCATAAAAAACAATGGATAACAATACAAGAGAAGCATCATCATCATCGCCACCAGCTTCTCCAAGTCCTTCTAATCATATAGGAGTTGGTGTGCCTGATTTAAATAAAGCTGTAAGATGATATCATGAGGTATTAGGTTTTAACATAGTGACTGAACCTATAGAAGGTAGTGCTGACAATTCCCATATCAATTTTGAATATTGGAAAACAGGATTTTTCCATATTGGCATAACTAATCCTAACATAGAAGAATTAGCCAAAAGAATAGCTGAGAAGGGCGGAAAGCAACGAAGTAAGATATGGGAGATATTTCCAGGCAAGCCATATAAAGCAGTTTATTGTGAAGACCCATTCGGCAATATCATAGAAATTTATACTCATAGTTATGAACAAATATGGAGTTCAAAATAATGGGTGGGTGTTAAAATTTGCTAGAAAAGGATAGTCAAAGCACACCTTCAAATGAAGAAGTCTCTACGATGCATACCAAAGGTGGAAAGAGGTTTGCATAATATTAGATATTCCAAGAGGAGGAGTTAGTTTTAGTTTTTCTGTTGACATAGTCTATATAACTATATAAAGATAGTAGTAATCATAGTAGTATTAAGAAATGCTCATCTTCTCTTTTGCATTGCCATCAGTATTTAGGGAAACCGCATTATCCTTTATCATTTTTGTTTCACTATTGACACCACCAGTTGGATATAATAATATTATTACTTATGCTCAAGAAGAAATAGAAGGTGTCAATGCTTCTATTGGAGATGAAGAAGAACCATTTATTAAAGATCCTAATTTAGGAGTAGAGTTAGTTTCTTCAGATGGACTTGAATTACCTACCTCTATGGCATTTCTAGGTCCAAACGATATTTTGGTTTTAGAGAAAGAAAAAGGTACAGTACAGAGAATTGTAAATGGTAAGATGTTACTAACTCCTGTCCTTACTGTTGATGTTGCAAGTCAAGTTGAAAGATGTATGTGTGGAATTGCTGTCTCAAAAAGCGATAGTGGGACTGTATATGTTTTCTTGTATTTTACTGAAGCTGAAGATGGAGGAGATGGAAGTGGTGGTGGTGTTGGTGGTAGTAGTAGTGAGCCCGTAGGTAATCGTCTTTATAGATATGAATGGATAAACAATCAATTAGTAAATCCTATACTTCTACTAGACTTACCAGCAACACCTGGACCACGTCACAATGGAGGTGCAGTTATGATAGGTCCAGATAATAACGTATATGTTGTGATCGGTGACGTTGATGGTCATCAGACCCAAGCTCAGAATCAACAATCTGGAGGAGAGGCAGATGGAACTAGCGGGATACTTAGAATTACTCAAGATGGTCAACCTGTAGGTATTGGCAGTATTCTAGGTGGCGATGATGATTCTTATCCACTTAACCTATACTATGCATATGGAATACGAAACAGCTTTGGATTTGATTTTGATCCTGTAACTGGGAATATATGGGATACGGAGAATGGTCCAGGCTATGGAGATGAGATTAATTTGGTAGAGTCTGGATTTAACAGTGGATGGTCAGAAGTTACTGGTATGTCTTCTAACATCGATGATTTAGATCCAGAAGCTGATTTAGTAAGCTTTGACGGAAAAGGAGAATACAGTGATCCTGAATTTGAGTGGCGTGATACCCTTGGACCTACTGCGGTGAAGTTTCTCAATTCAGATAAATTGGGAGCAGAGTATGTAAATGATATGTTTGTAGGAGATATAGTTAATGGAAGAGTTTATCATTTTGAATTGAATCAAGATAGAACAGAGCTAATTCTAGATGGTTTACTAGCTGATAAAGTGGCAGCTACAGAGAGTGTAACTGAACTTGAACAGATAATATTTGCAGAAGAATTTGGTGGAATTACTGATCTAGAAGTTGGTCCTGATGGTTATCTTTATGTTGTTTCGCTTGGTCATGGAGCAATATATAGGATTCTTCCAGCTACTGATGTAGTTTCAACACCAGATGTAGAAGCAGACGCAGAAGAAGAAGAAGAAGAGGAAATCGAAGCAGTAGAAGAGGTAGAAGAAGAAGAAGAGGAAATCGAAGCAGTAGAAGAGGTAGAAGAAGAAGAAGAGGAAATCGAAGCAGTAGAAGAGGTAGAAGAAGAAGATTAGGATAAAAAAGTCTCTAATAGCAACAATAAAGAAGAATAAGAGGGTCTTTTTTTCTTTCTTCACTGATGGTCAATGTTATTTTTGCCCTACAGTTTAAATAATTCATGTTTATAAGACTTACAATTCATTGATTCCTGATACCATTTTTTACTGTCTGATTTCGTCTGATTGCTTTTGAACAGGAAACCTTTTTAAACACTTACATTTGATCACATATAAGACTAATATAATAGTTTTAGGTATAAACATCGTCTTATATTATATATATATATGCTATTGAGTACTTAAATGGAGAAAACCTTGTTATAGAGTTCCTCTTAACAGTAACAATATTAGTATTACTTGATGATAGCAGCACAAATGAGAAGATAATTACTCCTTGATTTCAGATTAATGTTATTTATCAGGATATAGTATATAGAATCTGTACCAATTTTTGATCTTATTACGTATAAATAATATTTGAGCCATCATCATTAAACATTCCAAACTTGTCTTTTGATTTTGAGATGGCATACTCTGTTATTATGCCATTTCTGCTTTGGCTAATGGATTCTTCTATGATAAGTTTTAATGCTTCTGCACCCTTAGTCATCTGTCTATGAAAATCACCTTTAGAATGATCAATATGTAATAGTCCAAATTTTGCTTCAGGTCTATAGCTTTCAAGCCATTCATAGTTATCCATAAGAGACCAGTGTAAGTATCCAATAACGTCTGCACTGTCGCTGATTGTTCGTCTGACTTGCTCAAGGTGTGCTACAATAAATGGTGCTCTATATCTATCGAATTTATCAGCTATGCCATTTTCAGTAATAAAAACAGGTTTATTCCATTGATTTTTTATTTTCATAATTAAATCGTATAATCCTTGTGGATAGATTTCCCAACCAAGATCGTTTAAAATGCCATGAGGCTGATTATGTTCTTGTTTATGCAGATCATTTATTAGCGCACCTCCAACAAACCTTGCTGAAGATAATGCGACTATATTGCTATGGTAGATATATACACGCCGATAGTAATCAAGACCAATAAAGTCGACTTTGTCTTTCCATTCGTCATGTATAATAAAATCACTACTATCTTTATTCTGTATTTCAAGAGTATTTAGATAGCTTATATCTTCTTCACCTTTAGTAATAGCATTGATAAAGTAATCATTTACAAAATAATCAAAGTTCTTGGCAGCCTTGATATTAACATCTGTCATAAATACATCAAATATTTTATTAGGTTTAGCCGGACTGATTGCCATCATTAAATGTGTAAAGCCTACTCTTTTAGGAACTCCATCTCCATCAGCATCGATATCGTCAAGCTCTGTGATTTTATCATATGCTTGAACGTGTGCTTCGATTAAATTATGTAATACCATTTTTGCTCTATTGCCATCAAGGAAAAAACCAGGAGGCCATAATCCTGCTATATATCCTCCACCTATGATAGATGCAACAGGTTCGGATATGGTGATCCAATAATCAATTAGATCTTTTAATTCTGAAACTATTTTTGCTACATATTTAATAAATTCTTCAACTGTTCTATGAGTTTCCCACCCTCTAAGAGATTTCCAATAGGGATCAGTTGATGGCGGATCTGCTAGTGGTAGATCTTTTAATGGTGATGGCAATATGCGTTGACCTATCTTTTTTGTAAATTCGGTAGGAGGTGTTAGAACCCATAATGGAAGGGTTACATGATTCAATGTAATGATAGGTATCAGGCCCTTATCCCTCATCGATCTTATCATCTCCTTATAATGGTCAATAGCTTGGTAATTCCATATGTCTTTGCTTGGCTCTATACGGGACCACTCTATTCCAATCCTGAATGTGTTCATTCCTAATCTTCTGGCAATATCAAAATCTTTTTCATAGTAGCTAGGGTCCCAAGCTTTAACAGCATCTGCTGCTGGTTGTAAGGTAATTTGAGTACTGCTTCTATAAAATATACTAGGCTTTGTTAGAACATGTATTCTATCCTTAATTAGTTTTGAGCTAGTAAAAAAATCCCAATCATTATTCGTAATTCCCCCTTCTATCTGATATGGGGAAGTAGCTGCGCCCCAAAGAAAATGATGTGCTCCAAGCTCTTTACCACTCAACATCCTGCATTTTTATTTCTGTACTATTTTTGGTTGTCTTTTGGCATATATCGGCTACTTAAAATGTACGTTGCATTGGTTAAGAATTTGCAGCACGGGTAAATTCTTACCCTCTTATATATATCATTAGAATGCATCTTTCGTGTTTGTTTACGTTATTCAAAAATATTGTATATTTATAGAACAATCATTATAGTTCTATTAGTGCGTGAAGAGATCGAAGACTCAAACTTCAAGAATAGGCCTAATCTTGCTGCTATCATATAATCTGCCAATATTGTACCATTTGTTATTCCTAATATTTTGAAATAATTTGAAATGTATGGCTGTAATCCTTCTTTTACTGATCAATTTTCATATCAAATGCTGCTACTTCTTTTTGTGATGATGCTAATAATGGCAATTACAAATAACAATATTCTTCTGATTGTTATATGATATCTCATTAGCAATATTCTCTTGCATCATTTTCTTGGCAGATTCTATTTCTTTGGTGTTCGCGAGCACCCACATTGCTTTTACTATAGCAGTTTCTGATGTCATGTCAGATAAAGGAATCACACCGATATTAAGCAAATCTCTCCCTGTATCATAGACAGTCATTCTGATTCTTCCCCAGATACATTGAGAAGTCATACAGATCATTACTCCAGATTCGACTGCATTTTGTATTTGAGGAAAACATTCTCTACTTATATGGCCAAGTCCTGTCCCTTCAACTATTATTGCTTTGTATCCAGACATTATGGCATAGGTTATCAAGTAAGGATCAAATCCGGGATGGTATTTTAACAAAATAGCTTTACTATTAAAATCTGGCTTGACTAAAAACCTACTACTGTCATTTCGCTTATGTAGTTTTATTTCAGACTGTTCTTTCTGTATTTCTACTCTGTCACCCTTTATCATGGCAACAGGTGTAATATCTATTGATTCAAATGCATCGCGTCTACTTGTATGATTCTTTCTTACACGAGTGCCTACATGGCACGCAATTGTATCATCTGAAGGGCTAGCATGCATAGTAACAAAAACTCCAGATAATTCAGACTTTGTCACAAATATTGTAGCGCTAATAAGATTGAGAGCAGCATCAGACGAAGGCCTATCAGAAGATCGTTGTGCTCCAACTATTACAACAGGTATAGGAAGATTTTGTAGCGCAAAACTGAGTGCTGATGCAGTATAGTGCATAGTATCAGTTCCATGTGAAACAATTATTCCACGATACATATTTGACTTTACCTTTTCGGCTATTTTGTTTGCAATCATAGTCCAGTGTTCTGGTTTTAAATTTTCACTATATTCATTTAATAGTACTTCGGGATCGATTGAAGCATACTTTC
>JAJNBK010000422.1 GCA_021155845.1 Nitrososphaeraceae archaeon | reverse complement strand
ATCTACTCTATTGCAAGAAATATGTATCTTTTCCCACTCGCTGGAGCGATGATCGGTATTTTAGTAGGAGTCCTAGCCTATGGAATTTCATATTATATTCAATCTTTATTTACTGGCCTGCTAGTTACCTGTGCTCTAATAATAATTACCGGCTTCCATCATACCGATGCCCTAGCTGATTTCGCGGATGGTCTTATGGCCAAAGGGAGAAAAGAGGATAAATACAAGGCTATGCACGATCCTGCTGTCGGTTCTGCAGGAGTTGCAGCACTTGTTATATATATAGCAGGCATGATTATTGCAATATCAAATTTACCATACGGATGGAAAATACTAACCAGTATTGTTACGGCTGAAGTAATTGCAAAATATATCATGGTTCTGCAAGCACATATAGGATTATCCGCATGGGATGGCTTTAGCTCTCCATTTACTTCTGCTATGAAAGATAAGCGTAAATTGTTGGCTGCCACTGGAATTATGTTCCCAATTGTATGGTTTATGAGTGGCATATATACCGAACTTATTTTATTAGGTATTTCTCTTGTAATAACTGCGATTATCCACCACTTATCTAACAAAAGCTTTGGTGGTATCAGCGGTGATGTGATCGGTTCGTCAAATGAGATTACACGACTTTCTTGTCTTATTGTGTTATCTTCATTAACGATATGAATACTTCATAATAAGATGATAGCTCTTGTCATGTGCGGAGGAAAAGGAATCCGTCTTCGACATTTTAAGAGTATTGAAAAGCCGTTATTAGACTTAAAGGGCAAGGCTATGATTGAATATGTTCTTGATGCACTTGTATATTCTCAAAAGTTTCGAAGAATAATTGCAGTATCAAGTCCTTTTTCTTCAAAAACCACCACTTTTCTTTACTACCATCCGTACTATTCTACTGGTCTAATAGAAGTAATCGAGACTGAAGGCGTTAGTTACTCAGAAGACCTTTCTTTCATTCTAAACAAGCTAAAACAAGACAGAGTTTTAACAGTATCTGCTGATCTTCCTTTATTGAACTCAAATATAGTAGATCAGATTGTTATTCATAATATACCTAGGTTTTCTTGTGCTTCTATTATATTATAATAATCTTCAATTCTCCAAAGTTCAAAGAGCGCCAGAATATAAAGGAGTATTTTATTCTAATGAACAAAAGAGAGATTGCGGTAAATGTCAATACATATAAAGAACTTCAGCTTGCAGAAAGACTACTGCCGTAGTTAATTAATCGATGGTATTTATAATTTTACCAAGAATGTTTGCTCTGGCTCCTGTCTTCTTAGCAATTAATTCATCACAAGATTTGCAAAAAAGGTCCATTGTCGTATGACTAAAGATAACCCTCTGTTCTTCACATTTTATACATTGAACAGACAGGAAGTTACTCCGTGGTTTCGGAATCATGATAGTATCCTTACGCATTTGAGTGGCCTACTTATGGTTGTATCTCTAATTTATGCATTCTCATGCCTTCTTTCATTGTTTGTCTCTTGCAGCTCCTGCAACTATACCGTAATGTGATTTTTTTTGTAGTTTTGGCAGTCCTCTTCAATTCAGGAAACTTTTGACCACCATAACCTTTTTTATCTTCTGCGTGTCTGCGTGTACCTTCTGCAGTCTTTCTGTCCACTGAACTGTATGAGTTTTACATTTTGGACAAAACTTGCGCAATTCCTTCTGCATCTTCATATTCACACGATATATATTACGCTAATTTAAGGACATCGTTACTGACAACAGTCTCGATACGCATGACTAAGCTTGGCAATTTCATACAAAAATAATACTTAAAATCAATCTAATAATTAGGTAACAGTCATAGAAGAACAGATTTAATCATATGATAAATCATATAATCCTTTTTCCTTCCTAGTTCTCAGCTTATGGAACTATTTAGTAGTTTGATACAACAAATAGTGCCTGCAACTATCGATAGCTTTGGCGTATGGATACCATTGGCATTCGGTTTAGCCGTAGGTGTAGCCTATGTTATCGCTTCAGCTGCACGACGAAGTAGATGATAATTAGATACCCAATCTTTTCTTTTTGAGAGTTTAATATTCTGAAACTAGTATTTTATCTATAATATAGCTATTTTACTTATTTCAGAATGATTGAATACAATTGAATATACACAGATAATTATTGTATAACATACAAAACAAGTGCATCTTCTAAGTATTTACTCTTTTTAAATCAAATATCCAGGACCAGATAAGCAATATTTTCTGTTGAATCGAGAGTCTAATAATTTCTGTCTTGTACACTTTGTGCTACAATTTCTAACAGCCTTCGTCTCATTGACGAAGAAATATGCTCTGGTTTTTATTATCATCATCACTTAGTCAGAGCTTTCTTACTCAGAACCGGCCATAAATAGATAAAAATCTAGTCTTCTTACATCATTAGAAAATTACATAAGCAACATCATTGAGATTTAAGAAATCTTGAATTGATTGGTCAAAAACAACATATCCCCATACCGATACCAAGTCTATATCCATAGAAAAAGTTCTTTTACAGATGAAGTAATCCCATCCTGTTAGACAAACAAGAAAAAGAGAAGTAGGGCAATGGGATAAACAAAATATACTAATAATATTTATCTAATGTTATCATCGAGACCCTAAAAAATCTAAAAACAACCGTTTCTTATTATATCATGTGATTTAGTGTGAGTTTTATAGTCAATGTCGGTGCTACAAAGGAGAGAAAGGTTAAGATTAATTCAAATCAAACAACAAGTTTTCTGTGGGAAGGCGAAAATGTCTTCTCAACGCCTGCGATGATATCAGAAATGGAAGAAACTTGTAGACTACTTCTAAAAGAACAGTTTATTCCCAA
>JAJNBK010000075.1 GCA_021155845.1 Nitrososphaeraceae archaeon | reverse complement strand
TTTTTATAACCCTTTTCTAAGAATTCCGTGACTTGATCGCTTCCTGCACCTATTGCCACTGCGTCATATCCAATGTAAGTACCGCTTGGATCAGTTAGAAAAAGAGAGGCTCCATTTTTATCGACACCTGCAAGAATCAAGGCAACACCAAAGGGTCTAACACCTGCGTATTGAGTAAATTGCTGAGCCATATCTGCAATATTTTTTGCTACTCCCTCGACGTCTACTGGCTCATCATAGATTAGACGATTACTCTGTGCGAAAAATCTTGCATGGTCAACCTGTGTTCTAGCATCAGGAATATATCCTGCTGCGGCGACTCCAATATGATCATCGACTTGGAAAATTTTTTGTGTAACATTTGATATCTGCAACTTTCTAGCTTTTTCTTCAACTGCTAGAATAACGCCATCTCTACTTTTTATTCCAATAGCTAATGTCCCTCTTCTGACGGTTTCAATGGCATATTCAACCTGATATAATCTCCCGTCAGGTGAGAAAACAGTAATAGCTCGGTCATATCCTGCTGCTGCTGGTAACAATTCATTTTTAACTACTTTGTAACGTTTAATTTAAATTTACCTTATGGTTTTTTCGCCGCTAGGTTTAATTCTAGCAACCAGCGGATACCCAATTGCCATGGTCGAGGACGAAGTTATTTTCTATGGACATCCAAATGTCCAATCTCTTCATCCTCGTGCGTTAGAAATTACAAAGAATACAGAGCTTACACTAAGAGGAGACTGTATAATCGGCGTAGGGGCAAATAAAGCTTGTAAAGATTTAGATCCAGCCTTGCAAAGGCTATTGAAGAATGACAATTCGGTTGTAAGACTTTCAATAATTGCTGGCAATCGATCATGTAGACTTAACGGATTTGGAAGCAGAAGACTTCTGCTATTAAACTCTCAAGATATAGTAATCAGAAAAACCAATTTTGCTTGTTCAAGAACACTATGTCTGAATACTGATAAAGCTTCTTTAGATATACCTAGAGAAATAGTACGATTGTTACAGAATCCCAAGACAAGGGCTATCCTAAATATAATTATTGAATAATATCAGAGAGATTGTATATTTGAGATGTATATTTAAAAATGTCCGCAGTATGAAAAGCAATTCAAATAATCCTTGATGTTTATAGTCTAAATAACCTTAAATGATACTGTAGATTTTGATAGATTAGTGTAAGATCGAGTCTTTCAATATATATGCCCTTTTAAAAGCAATCGCACTTCATGACCGTTGTTCTTACTACATATTACAATTTTTTCCCGCTAATTTTTTCATAAGCAAAAATATATCTTTTGCTTAACTCTATTGCAATTTCTTTTGGGATTAGAGGAGGAGAGGGTTTTTCTCCTTTTTTTGAATATTCAGCTATAGTTTCTTTAAAACCAATTTTTACAAGCCAATCTCGTAACAATTGCTTATCATAGCTTTCTTGGCTTTTTCCAGGCGTATAATCACATCTTAGCCAGAGTCGATATTCATCCGGGCCAAGAGAATCACCTAATAAGATTTCCCCAGTTCTTAGATCTCGACCGAATTCAAATTTAACATCCGCGATAATAAATCCAGTCTTTTCAACAATTGAGCTCATTTTTTTATACAACATGAGTGAGGTTTCTTTTACATATTCATAATCTTCTTTTGACAATAGACCAGATGATACTATTTCTTCTTTTGTTTTAGGGATATCATGTTCTTCAGATTTTGTTGTCGGATCAAATATAGGCTCGGGTAATTTTGCAGCCTTTATTGGCACAAAAGAAGTTGAAAGAAGATCGTGTGCAATCCCCTTATGATATCGTTCTTCCAGAGTTCCGTAAAAGTACCCGCGTACGACACACTCTAAAGGGATCATTTTCATTCTTTTAACCTCCATTTTGTCACTATTATGAATCCCAACCATATGATTTTTTGTATCGAGAGAGTCGAACCAGAATTTTGCAAATTTACAAAGGACTTCACCTTTTCTCGGGATAGAATTAACCATCTTTATGTCAAACGCAGATACACGATCAGAGAAATGAAATAAAATATTGCCATTATCTAATATGTACAAATCTTTTACTTTGCCTTTACGAAACATCCTCATTTAAATTTCCTAATTGGCTGTCAAATAAAATGTCATCGTTGAAATTCTTTTTCTCTATTGTCAAGATAATAATTGATATCCTTCAAATCCTCGATTGAAGGTCATGGTGGGATTCGAACCCACGACCTAAGGTTTACAAAACCTTCGCTCTTACCAGGCTGAGCTACATGACCAGAAAATTAAGAGAAATCTTTGTCGAGCGTAATTAATACTTTCGGCATAATCATGATATTAATACTCACAGGTGTGTTTAAATGATTTAAAATGATAATTGATAAAGAGATAAACATGATTAAAGAAGAATCACCCTATTGTAAATTTATTGTTTTAGTTACAATAGAAAATAAGCAATTTGTCAATGATCCAGAGGGTGAAACCATCCATCGTGACCTTATAGTAAAAGGAGGATATACAAATGTTGAATCAGTAAGGTCTGCTAAGACACTGAAAATGATAGTAACCGCTAAATCTCAAAAATCGGCAGAAAAAATAGTTAGCAATCTTTGTCGAGAGCTACGTATTTTTAATCCTGTCATAAGTGAATGCATAGTTAAAGCAGTTGGTCAAATTAAATAATCTATTACTGATTTCATCTTTTGGTAGCTATATATTTTTAAGGATAGTAAATGTCAAAATTTTTTTGAAGGAATATCCTAATGTAATTCATAATTAAGAAATCCATTTGATGTAGAGGTATTTCTACCAAAGCCCGCTATTAATATACAGATATTAGGCTTCTGTCTAGTAAAATTTGAAACCATACTTTTCTCATGAATCACTATCCCCCGATAGGACTCCCTCAATCAGCAATGTTGTGCGCAAATGTTTCGCTAAATCTGTAACTGTAATAATTCCTACAACTTTACCATTTTCCATGATTGGCAATCTACGAATATTATGATTTACCATTCTCTGCACTGCGACATCGATCGGAGTCTCTGGATCGGCAAAAGTGCGAATCTTTGACATAAATTCGTTGACCTTTATATGCGATACCTGTAATTCTTTAATACATATTTTCTTCACAAAGTCACGTTCAGTTACAATACCTACTGGGTTTTCATTATTTAGGACAATCAACGAGCTAATGCCTTTTTCAGCCATAAGTTTGGCTGCTTCCAATGCTGTTCCATTTGCATCAATAGTAACTACGTATTTTGTCATTATATCTCGAAGAACCCTAGGCATAACAGTAATTTCCTGTATTGACAATAAAAACTTTGAACTTATTTTCCCAAATTCAAATCCATTAAGTCATGCTGATCACAATTTCATATAATTTTCTAAAATATAAGGTTCACACTAATAACAGAAATAAAAAGCGGAGTTCTTTTTACGAAGACTTTAATACAAGTATAGTAAAGTCAACTCTTTATACAAAAATGTCAAAGATTGGAATTACGGTTTTCCCTGGAAGCAATTGCGATCGGGATGTCCATTATGCATTTCAAAACTTCTTTGGAATTCAGACAGATATGCTTTGGCATACAAAAGACAATATTTCAAATTATGATGCTATTATCATTCCTGGCGGTTTTGCTTATGGAGACAGGTTACGCGCAGGGGTCATCGCCGCTCGAAGTCCGATAATGTGTGCGGTAAAAAGACTTGCTAAAGAAGGCATCCCGATCCTTGGTATCTGCAATGGCTTTCAAATACTCGTTGAAGCAGGCATACTGCCGGGAGCCTTGACAACTAATAATACCCTCGAATTTGTCTGCGGCTGGACAACAGTTAAAATAATAAATAATAAAACACCATTTACTAACAAATTCAAAAGAAATGAAGAAATAGTAATTCCCATTGCTCACGGCGAAGGAAGGTATATCGCAGATGACAAAGATTTAAGGTGTTTAAAAAAGAAAAATAGAATCGTTTTAAAATATACCAAGGACGATCCAAATGGATCTACTGATTTGATTGCTGGAATTTGCAATACTGACGGTAATGTAATGGGAATGATGCCTCACCCTGAAAGAGCCATCGAAAGTATTCTTGTACCTGATAGGATTTCTAACCAGGCAGTTATGATATTTACGTCATTATTGTCTTATCTAAATATTAAACACCATTATACGCCGACAATAGACTAGGCTAATTGTGAAAAAAAATGAATATCCTTAGTAAAGAAGAATTAGATTATCTAAAAAATAAATTAAACCGAAATCCAAATGAAATTGAACTAGATATTGTAGGAGCAGAATGGTCTGAGCATTGCTCCTATAAATCTTCAAAAAGATACCTTAGATTGCTACCAACAAAGGGAAGAAGAGTTATAGTAGGTCCAGGTTACGATGCAGGAATACTCGATATTGGAGATGGATTTGTAGTTACGGTTCATATCGAAAGTCATAATCATCCATCCGCGGTTGAACCTTATGGAGGGGCTGCAACGGGTGTAGGAGGAGTACTGCGTGACATTATGTCTATGGGTACACGTCCGATAGCTCTTTTGAATGCACTAAGATTTTCTCCAATTACAAAAACAAGTAAAAAAAATTCTGCCAAGTCTAAATGGCTATTTAGAAATGTAGTTCGTGGTATTGCTGA
>JAJNBK010000074.1 GCA_021155845.1 Nitrososphaeraceae archaeon | reverse complement strand
AGCATCCATTATGGTATGATCTGCAATACCCAAGCGTAGACTTTCCGTGATAAATTTCATAATATATTTGGCTTCAAGGTAAGTGGCATCATTTAACAGATTACTGACAAGTCGCATTTTAATCTCCTGGGAGCCTGAGCCTGTAGTACGGGCAATTCTGTCTAGAGTATTATAAACTCTCTCAACTGTCATTTTTTCGCTAAATAGAGTCATTTGATTTTTTGTTTTCATAACTTCTTCTGCAGCAGCTCCTATGTCTCCGGTTCTCCGATAAACTCCTTCTATAATTGAAAGTTCTACTCCAGCAGAATATGCAAGAGCTCGAATAGCCATCTTCTCAGCTAAGCCTAATTCAATTCCTTCGTAATCTGGATAGAGTTTTCCTTGAATAAGATATATTACTTTGTCAATTAGCTCAACAGGAGTTAGTTTCAATAAAGATACTAAATGATCAGTGAGGGCTAGCCTGCTTGCAGTGGTTTCCATTTTTTCAAAAGTTTCTGCAATTAACGTAAAATCCAATATTTGAATTAAGATGGGTTATGCTTTAAATTTTATTAAACAGATACCTATGTAAAATATTTAAAATATCTAAGGGTTATCTTGAGGATATCTAAACCAAGTAATCCAAATGCTCTGCGCTATAACTAAATAATTGTAATGTTCAAAAGCACTGTAAGGTAAGGTAAGGTTATCAAGAGCATAAAATACATTGTGATATAAATTAATATTATTTTATTGTTAAGAGGCTGGAAGACTTGAAAATTGATGTCAATGAAATATTGTGGTGTAGTTCTCTATAATTATGAAACCCACGAGTCGTCCTATAATTTATAAATTAGAACTACGCAAATTCTTTCATTATGGGTGGCAATAAACAAAAGACTGCCGTTGGAGCTTCTGATAAGGCTAATGCTAATACTCAAGTTAGCGATACAAAATCATCTAAGAAAGAAGTAAAAATTTCTGTTGCTAATGCTTTTATAAAATCGGCTGAATCCAAAGGGATTGTCAGAAATGTAGGAGGATATAGCGGACACAAGGTTTATGAACTAGTAAAATAATATGTGATCGCAGATTTTTAAGGCTAACAGTTGTTTTTTCGAATATTTACATTTTTTTTAAAATCATAATATCGCCAGCCTGAGTAGATTCGAATATTTCTAAATTTGATTTAACGATCCCAATAGGATTCATAGGTGTCATGACCGAATCTTTGGTGAATATACATATAGAACTATTAGATGTCATATACGCAATGTCTCCACGCTTAAACTGAGTTTTTTGCTTCTCTGCTCCAATTACAAGTCTTGTTTCAATATATATTATTGAGTCTGAAAATTTGTGAATTCTATCCTGCAGAGGAAGACAGTTCAGAATCATTCTAACACACAATGGAGAGAGGTGACGTATCAGCTCACATGGAGCTATTCCCTTATCCAATATTTGTATAATCATAGGAATTCTTGAAACTGAACCGGCTGTCTGATGCTTATCCACTCTCTAGAATTATCAAAAATAGTATATAATCAAAACGTATAATTTTGTGTCTTGACTTCTTTGAAAGATTAGCAACATTTATTTGTATAATTAATATCTTTTGCAGTATTCTTGGTATTAAAAGATTCTTCACCTAATAAATCCCAGTCAAAAAAACCATTGAACCTAAAAGAAAAAAGCATGAAGAAGGTAGATCCCAAGGTAAAAAAGAGTGCATCCAGTAAGACTTCAAAGAGATCCTTAGAAACAAATCACTCTGTTGATGATAGCAGACAGACAACAGTCCAAGTAGTAGATTCACTTAAATCTACTCGTCCTGAAGACGAAGTAGTTACGTATAACGAAATTGATTTTGAATTAAGGGAAGTTGCTGCAAAAGGAAATCAGGTTCTAATTGGACCACAACGGCTCACAAGATTTGAAAGAGCAAGAATCACAGGTGCGAGATCTCTGCAGTTATCTTTAGGAGCACCGTCGTTAATTAGAATACCAAATGATGTAAGAGATTCTATTTCATTAGCAATAGCAGAATTAGATTTGAAGGCATTGCCGATATCAATTAGGAGGGTCCTGCCTAATGGAATATATCAAGACATACCTATTGACTGGATGAAATGAATTTATTATCTATGCTATATCTCTCTGAGTTTATCTTCCTCAAAGCTTTTGGAACCATACCATCTAAACCAGAAATAGTCAAGACACCAATCGTGAAATAATTGATCTTCACTGTAGAACATCAAGTTCATATCAGTTTCACCTTTCTGAGTTGGAAAAAGTACTGATGCTTTTTTCTCATTAATAACTACAGCAACCTGAACTTTATCTACCATACGCCTTCCTATTCTACCCGTACTATAGAGTTCATCGAATCGTAGCCTCCTTAGAAGTTCGGTTCTGCCTTTTGGAATGATAACATCTCTTGGAAATATATAAGATAGTCGTATTCCTCTTTCTCTAACATTAAATAATATAGGTTCTATGAGATCAAGTGGTACCTGCGGAATGATTTCAAATATGTAATTTTCAGAATCTCTGTAAATCTGTTTCCAATATTCTAAAATAGCAACAATTCCTCTTACCAATTCACAATTATTAAGGGCACCTATTCGCTGTACAAATTTCATTGGAAGTTCGCCTAATGTATGCTCAGAGAAATATTCTTTATGTCGTGACAAAAAGTCAAAGGAAGGAATTTGCTTGATTATTGTATTTCCAAATGTAGTCAAAGAAAAAATTCCCTCTGAATCTTTCTCTATTAGTCCTGCATCTTGTAATCTGTTAACGTTTCTATGCACTTCTTGCATAGTTATTTCAAGATCCTTGGAAAGTTCAGAGAGCTTAGCTTTCTTTTGGTATAGACCGAAAATTATCGACAACCTTTGTTGGCTGGCTAGCTCAAAAAAAATTTCTTCAGCATCAACAAATTCATCAATATTCATATTTTCCAACCCAGATGTCATAATCAATGTTAGAGAATTATAACACAACAATAAGCATTATGCCTATACATAGGCAACAGTTTATATCGAAACTTGATGACGCTTAGTTACTGTTATTGGCGAAACACCATTGGCGAAACACCATTTGATTATTCTTTTATAACTGAGCTCGAAGAGCTATCTCATAATGTGACTTCGATTAGAGATTATTATCAATAGAATCATTTTAATACCGTCGATAGTAATAACATTTAATGTTTGACAGTCAATATTGACAATATTGAAGAAGAACTTGTTTCTGAATTAAAAATCTCAGAGGAAGAAGCAAAGGTATTTGTTTTAATTGTAAAAAATGGTATGATGGATCCTCAAGATATATCCAACCTTCTGGGCTATTCTGTTCAAGACGCGAAAAAAATAGCAGAATCTCTAATTAATAAGGGAATGATCATCGAATTTAGCGCGACAAAATATGAATCACTACATCCTCTATTCGCCATAACTAATAGATATAAAAAAAGGTGTCAGGAAGATAATATTCTTTTCAAAAAGAATATGAAAGTTGATAATATCGGGAAATTGCTAGAACGACCTTTTGATCATGCAAGAACTAATTAAGGTCATTTGTCTGCAGTACACAAGCAGATGACTACATCAGAGCCAACAGGTGAAGACAAGGTTGTTTATTTCGGTGTTATTAACATTAATGAAAAAGGGAGAACAGTAGGAGCCATTGACATATGGCGCAACGTGATAACAAAGGAACTATTTTGTGAAGAAAAAAGACTGGGGATTTTAGAAATTGCAGATAATATAGGTATGCCAAAGATTGATAAGGATAAAAAATGGGCTGTTGCAATTAATAGGAAGAAAGCCGGCAATGATAGATGGAAATTGATAAAGATAATAAGACAAGGTAATTTCAAATTTACTGATACCGATAATGAAACCACAGTTGAGGTTGATGTCAAAGACTATAGAATAATGGATCCAGATTGGTGGGATTTTCTTGTTGAGGATAATATAAATCGAAGCATAGAAATTACCGAGCAGAAGAACGCAAAATGATGGCTGAAGAGGTACGAAGTGATGAAAGTATTCCAATAACTATTTTTGTTAAAAACGCTAGAGGCAGCAATATTGCCAGCAAGCTGACTGGTTATTTTCTTGTCAATAATAAACAGTTTAGATTTACTGCAGTAGCATTCGGAAGAATAGGTGGGCATAACATCGCACTTACTATTTCAAAAAAGACTCTAAATATAATAAGCAAAATGGGAATAGACCCTGATGTATTGCAATTAACGATACAACGCAAATTAATCGAAGGAGAGGTTATACTTCCAAAAGGCCTAAAAATACATGAATGAACCTTATAACAATGCTCCTTCAAGCGCATTTCCGCATGCACATTTATTCCTTTTATTCTCTATTACTGGTATTAATTGCCCAACCAATTTTTTAGTCTTCTCGATATTCTTTTGTAATGTTTCTATTATCTTGTTAGAACTTACTGGAAAGTCAGTCCACGCATCATAGTCCGTGATAGTTGCAATCGAGACGTAACAAATTTCTGCCTCTCTTGCCAATATGCACTCAGGAACCACTGTCATCCCAATTATGTGTGCTTTCATTACTTCCCTAAAAAAAAGAGATTCCGCCCGAGTAGAGAATCTTGGTCCTTCTATACAAACATATGTAACATTGTCGTGAATTTTATAATTCAAATTATTAGCACACTCTACTGTTAGTTCTTTTAGTTCGGCACAGAATGGATCGGAAGCAGAGATATGACAAACCTCTCCACCATCGTAAAAAGTATATTGTCTTCCTTTTGTAAAGTCAATGAACTGATCAGGTATAGCAATATCACCTGGCTTGAATTCTTTTTGTAAACTTCCTACTGCAGATGGGGCGATAATTCTTGTCACTCCAAGTTCTTTCAATGCCCAAATATTTGCACGATTATTTATTTTATGAGGAGGAATTCGATGGTTTTTTCCATGTCTAGGAATAAAAGCAATGTTTCGTTCAGAGAACTTACCAATAGTAATCGAATCTGATGGTTCGCCGTACGGAGTATGAATTTTAATTTCTTTTATATCATTTAGGATTCCAGAATCATAAATTCCTGTACCTCCTATAAGGCCGATATCTGCAGAGTATTTATTAGATGTCACTTGTACACCACTAATGATTGCACGTTGTAGCCTAGGGTCCTTAACTTATTCGCTCCATTAAGATTGGCCAGTTCTATCACGAATGCAAATCCTGTAACTATACCTCCTAACTTTTCGATAAGATTTGCAGCAGCAATGGCTGAGCCGCCTGTTGCAATCAGGTCATCTGCTATCAGGACATTTTGTCGGGGTTTTATTGCATCTTTTTGTATTTCCATTACGGCACTACCATATTCGATATCATATGATTCCTTGAGAGTATGACCAGGCAGCTTACCTGCCTTTCGGATCATTATTAAACCTTTATCAAAGTTTAATGCTAGCGCTGTCGCTATAACAAAACCTCTGGACTCTATACCTGCAATGCTTTCAACAGTAAATTTATTGAATCTATGGTATAATTCGTTTGAAATATAATGCAATGCATGCTCCGTGCGTAAAAGGGGATTGATATCCCTGAAGATAATGCCCTTCCGAGGAAAGTCTGGACAGTTGCTAATCAAGGAAA
>JAJNBK010000421.1 GCA_021155845.1 Nitrososphaeraceae archaeon | reverse complement strand
ACTTGTTTACCAATTATTTTTATAGTTTTAGGTAAAGTGGAAAATAATGATTCAATCTTATTTGGATCTTTGGTCATAAGCAAAGACCTCCGTCTTTTCATTAAATATTTTATTGCTACATTTCTATGCACTTGCCCCTCAACAAGAATTTGCTCATTACCTATATCGATAGTAAATTGTCGCTTTCCCAAGTAGTAAAGGTGTTAAAGAAATTGCTAGAAAAGTTTTGTGGTAAGAATGCTCAGAATGATAAAACAATATGATGTTGCTCTAGCATCTCTGTGTATGTCTCTCTCCTTTTCTAGAGCAAAATTTCTTTGTAGGCGATACTAATATTGTTTTGGGCTACTTTATCTTTCTACTGCAATGTATTAAAACAATAAAATCTCTTTAAGTTAGGTAGAGCAAGAACCTTTATTGGAATATAAGGGAAAAAGACCTCCGCGTTCTGCCCGCCGTGCGAGAAAGCCTTTGCAAGAAAATTGGATAAAAGCACCAGGACAAGGTATTTGGATTAAATGCACCTATGTTAAATGTTCTTTTGAATGGCAGTATTTTGGTGGACATCAGTGGGCAGAGTGTCCTATTTGTCACAGTTCAATGAAAGTATCTATTGCAAAAAAAAACTTTGCTCAAAATAAGTATATGAAGAATTAGATATAGAGAAAAAATAAGACAACGCAAGTTTTTTTATGTGATAAAAAATGAATTCTCCTCTTCCGCAACTGTCATTTCTACCGAGTTCTTGCATTTGTCATGAACCACCAATAATACTTTTTTGATATTACGTTTTCTTAATAGAGTTTGCATATAAAAATTTGTTGTGGAAACATCTTCAAATGCATTTGCTTCAAGTAAAGTGATAATATAGATTGATTGCTCTTAAATCAATTCGTTACTAATAGAATTTAATCGCAGAATTACATAATTATATAATGACTGATTGATTTTGATAAAAAAGGCATACCAGAAGGTGATAAATATTCTCCAACAGGTTGGTTTATTAGGTGTCATTATTTTGCTATTGTCTTTTATGATTTACTTCTATGTCACCTCTACTACAAAAATTCATTGTTTATACTAGCCTATTGCGTTAAATTTCAATCAGAACTTCTAAATGTTGAAACCAAAGTATTATTGCAGATAAATCTGCAAAAGATGCAGCTATATGCTGATTACAAATGATTCAATCAAAATCGAGATAGCATGTTTCATAATAATTGTTAATGTTCTCTAATTTAAATCACCCTGAATCTATCCGCCACCAGCACCAGCGCCAAAGTGACTCCATCTATTTTCCTGATAAACATCAATTATCTCATTTAAAACGTCATCGTAATTAACATCACGCCTTTTTTCATGCATAATTTCTTTCAATATAGACGTGAGCCTCTTGTAAGTCGTTTCCTCAATGTTTATAGTTTGCATTATTTACTTGACTTTTAATGTGATATTTTTATCTATTGAAAACGACGAGCTTTCAATATTTTGATCGTTGCTAGGAATGAGATATTCTAATACTATTAAATATTCTTTTAGAAAAAAGTAACTCAGTATGCTTGTTCTAATAATTGTATATTTCTATTATATATATAAATATAATATTTGTTAAAAAAAATTTAACGGCGAGAAACTACAGAGGTGGTCGTGACGGTTCTTCTATTTTTTGCAAAATGTGATATAGGAATATGTAACTCTTGTTTTGCCATTCATTGGATAACTTTGAGAATTAGCATTTTCTTCCAAACAAAATCTCGGTATTAATCATGTCCTAACATTAAGGCACAAATTGTATTATATGCAGTGGAAACATTAATTGGAATCGAAATATCATTTACAGTATTTCCATTTAATTTATCCATATGATGCTTTAATCATTAATCGTAAGAAAGCTATGCAAGAAACAGTAATAACTTGTATTATTATAAAATATTATTATAACTGAATATTTCTTAAAAGTGCAAAGGCTAATTCCAAAGCATAAGAGATGTTTGACAATATGTCAGCACCTATAAATTCAATTTGGAATAAGTGGGGTCGGCCGGATTCGAACCAGCGGCCTCCAGCGCCCAAGGCTGGCATCATACCAAGCTAGACAACGACCCCGCTGCTAAAATCATTTTCACGCAGCACTACCCATCAGCATAATTTTAAGTTTCTTCAAGCAATCAAAAATCTTTCTGATCAGAGTAACATATCAGACAAATACATGTGGGATCGAGCAGATGTACACAGTCTAACTCCAGACCAGCCTTAGACCAATAAGGTAAAAATAGCCAGTTTCATGGATTCAGAATAAATAATGTTATTGACACAATAGGGGAGTGCTTAATCAGCAATTTTTATACTCAATGAGGCAGTTATGATATCATAAATGCAATTTGCTCTATGTTATTATACTATTTTAATAATTTTTAATGTCAACCAATGGGCATAGAAAGTCTAGAATATTTTGCACTTTCTTCTAGTATGGTTATAGAGATATTTGAAATTGACACAGAATAATGAATAGATGCTGCTTCTTTTTATGGTTGGATATTTGCAATATCTCTATATATGTTCAATTGCGACAATTGCCAATATATATGAATTTTTTTGAATATTATCAACAGGCGGGAAGAATAGCATCACGAGTGCGAGAAAATACACGTAATAAATACCTCGTAGGTAATACGCTATTTCAGATTTGTGAATCTATAGAAGCTGATATTGTAAGCAGAGGGGGATCGCCTGCATTTCCAGTAAATGTCAGTTTGAATGAGATAGCCGCACATTATACTGCCGAACCTGACGATCAGATTATTGTAAATGATGGCGATGTCTTGAAGATAGATATAGGTGTGCAGATTCATGGTTATATTGCAGATACAGCCGTAACTGTTTGTTATAATCCAAAGTACGACGCGATGGTAAAGACAGCTGAGACTGCTTTAAGCGAAGCAGTAAAAGTAGCTAAACCTAACGCCAAAGCTAGCGATATTGGAAAGATAATAGAAAATACAGTATCAAAGCAAGGATTCAGACCTATTCAGAACTTAAGCGGACATTCTTTAGAACAGTTTACTATACATGCA
>JAJNBK010000073.1 GCA_021155845.1 Nitrososphaeraceae archaeon | reverse complement strand
TGTATGTTAGAGAACATGTTATTCTCCAAAATGTTATCATTACTTCTTGCTGCGCTAATACCATCTTCCGAGTTGGATATGATATTATTATAGACCAAATTGTCCTCTGCCAAGCCGTCATATGGTGGTTCTGAGGGATTAAACAACAGTATGCCTTCTGATGTTACTGCTTCAATTGTATTGTCATAGATCAGGTTATTTGACGATTCTGATATTATTATTCCGCTAGTTGCATTATAAATTTGATTATTTCTTGCAATTGACTCAGACATGTTTCTTGAGAAGAATATGCCTGCCCGTATGTTGTTCTCTACCTTGTTTCCCTCAATTAGAATATTGGAGCAATTAACTGAGCAGATTATCCCTATTGGATTGTGATGAACCCAATTATTTGTAATATTCATGTCGTGAGTTTCACTATGAGGATCTACAGCATAGTTCAAGTTATGATGAAATTCGTTTCCATCAATTGTGATGTTGTACGCTCCTGTAGAATAAAATGCTCTCCACATATGATGAAATTGGCTATCTCTTATCCCCATATCTCTAGAAGGTCCATATCCAAAACGGGAAGCTCCCTCTCCATGAAGATCAAACCCCCTTCGTCCTAGTTCATTATATCCAAGGTATGCAAATTCTGAATTTACTATTTCAGAACCTTCACTTGCATCAAACTGGATATACCCACGGCTAACTGAACCATTGCTATCTTGTTGAACAACGTCGTTAGAAGAAACATCCCAAGATGTTATTTTTATACCATTTATCAATATTCTTCCATGAACTATTATTCCATTTTCGCCAGCAATCTTGAGGTATTGTAGATTATCATCTTCATCCTCATTTGAACTCATTTCAAAGGTCGCACCATCAGCTATTCGCAAGTTAGCTTTTAGAAGATATTCGCCATCTTCTTCAAGCTTTTCAAGTAGGGATTGATAATCTACGGTGCGAATAACATCTCCAAAAGATGCATAGTCGCAGTCTATCATAATGGTGTTTTCTGTTGCTTCGTAGTCTATACACTGTGACCCTTCTTCAAAGTCAAAGAAGGGTAGTTGTTGATAGGATATCTTGTCCATAGACAAAAAGAGAACTGCTACTGCTGTAATGGCAAAAAATGCTTTAGGAATAATCAGCATGATACTGCTTCTTTTCACTACATATATAAGATTTATAAATTTAAACGACTCTATTCTTTTTAACATAAGAACAAATTAAATTAACTCTAAAGAATATCATATGCAAACTTCTTTATAATATTCTTCTTCAATGACGGCATTTTGTCAAGGAGGAACTACTAGTGTTTTATAGCCTATGTATCTTCATTGCACATTATTTTGATGTGTTGAATTTGATAGAAGATAATGATGGTGAGTATATGGTGAGCAAATTTGGTTGTTTCTGAAAACTTTTTACTGACAGCATACAATTCTTGAATATATCTTTAACTTATAGTGCAACAATCCTTTGCAAGGAGATGTGGGAAACCATTAAATAATTTCTCATAATAGCACCATCACAAATAGTGTGACTCTAAAGAGAAAAATTACTACAATCAGTCATCACCCCTCAATCATAAGGGATCTATTAAGGGGTAAGAGCAGGTCTGAAATACGTATGAAAATACATCAGCTAGATGAAAGAGCACGTAAAAACGCAGAGGATTCAGAAGTACGATCTTTTATAACAAGACTGAAGCAAGTTTCCTATAATTCTTACCGTGCAGATCCAAACGGAAGAATGAGGCTGAACAAACTATGTTGTATCGAAGATTGGGAGAACTACGAAGTAAAAGAGATAGTTCCAAAGCTACAAGATATTACATATTATAATAAATGCCGAGGTATACTTGCAAGAAAACCAGGGCAGATCCACAGAAAAGATTGGGAGTGGGCGCTTGGGATAATCGCTATGAAGAGATTTGGCAAACTAAATAAAAATAATACAGCGATAGGAATTGGAGCTGGAAAAGAGTTAATTCTTTTTTATCTGGCAAATCATCTCGGCCATATCTATGCTACTGACCTATATAGCACAAAGGAGTGGGAAAATTTTGCACCTGCTGATTTTCCAGGGAATCCGAGTAAATATTCGCCATTTCCATATAATCAGAGTGCTTTGACCGCAGTAAGAATGGATGGCACCCAGCTTGAATTTCCTTCTGATAGCTTTGATATTGTATTTTCCTTTTCCTCGATTGAGCACTTTGGCGGAGAAAACTATTCTGGTGCGCTTAAAAGTCTAAAAGAAATGGAAAGAGTGCTCAAACCTGGAGGCATTGCTATAGTGGCAACCGAATATATAATTAACAACAAAAACCCACCGGATGTCACTAATCAATTTTATAACGAGCATACAATCTATTCCCATCTAATTGACAAACTACATGTGATGAAGCTTGTAGAACCCTTGGATCTAACAATCTCTCAAAGGACCTTAGATAAAGGCATTATTGATGCATCTAATGCTGTAGACTGGGATACAAGCAGAGTAGATGATGTCTTTAAGCAAGCTAATCCATACGTAATCATCAAGCTTGGTAACATATTGGTTACATCAATAATGCTTATTTTTCAAAAATGAAATGCACCAGGTATTTTTATAGGTGCATCACTTTATTTTGTCTTTACGTTGTTTTACTGTGATTGTCTATTGTATGCTGTCTGAGTTCTCCTCTAGATGTAAAAGACTTATTACATATTTCGCATGAGAAACTAGCAGATACACCAGGAGTTGATTCCTCAGACTCACTTTTGAGAGAGGCTCCTGTACCAGCCCTCGTATAAGAAGAATCACCGTGTATCTCATTTTTATTTGGCATCCATAGCGAGCATAATCCATGAGGAGCTATAACTCCCGATGAGCGTCCCAGTGTATCCATACCTTCATCTGTTACAATAGCGCAATGGTGGGGTTTGACGAAATATACACAGTTATAGCAGAAGTACCCGTGATGATGATCAGAGTCTTTAAACTCTTCTACTTCTATATAGCGTGCAGCAATCTTCGGCAGCTTTTTTTGTTGCGTTGCTTCTTGTGGTATATTCTGAGTGGACTTGAAATTTTCAGATTCTCTTGACACAGAATATATGAGACAACAAGTTATAAAATATTAACTAGCGTGATGGCTGGACTATTACAATAAACTAGAGATAGAGACAATTTGAAAATAGCTTCAAATTTACCAAAACTCTCATTTCTGTTAGTATTATATGCTTCGTAGATTATGTTGTTGTATCATCACTACTCGTAATCATATTATCATTATCATTATCATTATTCCCATTGTATATTTCTAAAGCTCTTGCTATTTTCTTTCCGCCTTCTGTTCTTTTCAAAAGTAAGTTTAGTTCCTCGATTCCAAGTGAATATTCTTCTCTTGAGCCATCTGCATTTTCAAATCGTAATATTAATTCGTTCTTCATAGGGCTTTTTTCCTTTAACTTCGTTATAATTGGCGAATAGTATTTGGCAGTAATTTCTAAAAATATAGTCACCAAGCCTGGATCGTATGCTACGATGTTGCTGTTGCCTAGGCTTATAGAACTTTTACTTTCATCTACTACCACCGCATCTTTATCATCAACTCTGATTGAAGATAACTTGCTGTACAACGCTAATTGGGATGGTTCATGATATAGTATGAGCTCAATCTTATTAAGAATAGCCCTCCCGAGAAGTAGTATCTTTGGAATATCAGTAGCTTCAGCTATATCTTTGATTCCCAATATGTCTTGTACTTTTCCTTGCTCGCTTGAAGTAAAATCAATTCTTGGCAGTTTGTTATACTCCAGATAATGTGTTCTAGGCTTTGCAGAAATGCCTGCAGCATTTGCAGTAGTAGCAGTAGTAGTCCTACTATCGTGGTGGTTTAGTTCTGATATTCTATATTTAATCTGTATAAAATTATCATCTGGTTTGGATGGGTTATCTGCAAGCACTACCAAAAGATTCTCTTTGCCATCTGTGTTTGCAGAGTATAGATAATAATCTTCAACATTTGCAAACTTTGGGGCTCTCTGACTCTTTGCATCTTTGTCAAGTCCTGGCAAAAAATCAAGGGATTTTTTTAGTTTTTTAGTTATTGGAGTCTTTAAGCCAACAGGTATCATTATATCCTTCAAACCAAAGTCTGATACCTTTCTTCTTTGGTTCCAAAATTCAATTTCTGTGCTCCTGACAGAGAGAGAATAAGAGAGAGAGGGACTGTTTTCGGATAAACTGAAACTATTAGGTGGCAATGTGTTTATCAGCAAAATATTGTAGCGTTTGCTGTCCCCAAATGTATCGTCAATAGATATCTTCAATCCCTTTTGAAGATTAGATGTCATAATGTACGGTAATTTTTCATAGCCCTTTGAAATTAATTCATTCAAAGGTTCTAATGCGCTACTCAAAGACCCTTCAATCCTTGAATAAATGTATCTTCGATAACTATCAGATTGTTTGAGAAATACCTCCCGAGAATGAATAATGTTACTTCTTAGCGTATTACTTGCTATTACAAATGGATCAGCTTCACTTGGAATGGAATATCGTTCTCTTAATGGCTCATTATACCTGATACCAAAAGTGCCAAAGATATCTACAAGGGCGCTGGCCAATTGATCTATCTTGGAGACTATCTCGGATTCCAAAGACTCTGCATTAGCGAGTACCGATCTTAGATGTTCAAAGTCATTGTGCGCTTGGAAAAT